>JAKDIE010000414.1 GCA_030450655.1 Ruaniaceae bacterium | reverse complement strand
TCGCCTCACGTGGACCCGCGCCCTGAGGCGCCGGAGATCTCAAGCTTCCGCGACCGGGATATGCCCACGGTCGAGAAGCAGCCGGCCACCACCCCGTACGCGGAGGCCTCCCTCAGAGGCGACGCCGGACCCCATCGTGATGAGGACGAGATCATCAAGCTGCGCGGCGTGGCAGCTCGCACGGTGACGAACATGGAGGATTCGCTGAAGATCCCCACCGCCACCTCGGTGCGCGAGATCCCGGCGAAGGTCCTGATCGAGAACCGCCTGATATTGAACGCACACCTCGCACGCACCCGCGGCGGCAAGGTCTCCTTCACCCACCTCATCGGATACGCGATGGTCGAGGCGCTGGGCCAGGTGCCGGAGATGAACTCGCACTTCACCGAGGTTGATGACAAGCCTGGTGTGGTCCGCCCCGCGAGCATCAACCTCGGTCTCGCCATCGATATGCCGAAGAGCGACGGCACACGTCAGCTCCTCGTACCCTCAATCAAGGGTTGCGAGCGCATGGACTTCGCGCAGTTCTGGGCGGCGTACGACGACGTCGTGAAGAAGGCCCGCAGCGCCACCCTCACGGTGACGGACTTCCAGGGGACCACTGTCACCCTCACCAACCCCGGCACGATCGGCACCGCCCACTCGATTCCACGCCTGATGAACGGCCAGGGCACGATCGTCGGCGTCGGCGCCATGGACTACCCGCAGGAATACGCAGCGGTCACCCCTCAAACTCTCGCACGCCTCGCCGTCGCGAAGATGCTCACGCTCACCTCCACGTACGATCACCGGATCATCCAGGGAGCGGCCTCGGGAGAGTTCCTGAAGACCCTGCACACCAAGCTCCTTGGCGAGGACGGCTTCTACGAGCGAGTGTTCTCCTCCCTTCGCTGCCAGGTGGCCCCGGTGCGCTGGCAGCGGGACGTCGAGTTCGACGTCGAGACGGAGTTCGGCAAGTCCGCGCGCATCGCCGAGATGATCCACGCCTTCCGCTCTCGCGGGCACCTCCAGGCTGACACGGATCCGCTCGCATACCGCCAGCGGCGCTTCCACGATCTCGACTTCACGAACCACGGCCTCACACTGTGGGACCTCAACCGGACCTTCCCCACCGGCGGCATGGGTGGCACCTCCTCGTTACCGCTTCGCGACATCCTCACGCAGCTGCGCGATTCGTACTGCCAGACGACGGGCATCGAGTACATGCACCTGCAGGATCCGGCGCAGCGAAAGTGGATGCAGGCGCGCATCGAGACCCCGTACGTCAAGCTCTCCAGCGACGAGCACCTGCAGATCATGCACAAGCTCAACGAGGCCGAGGCCTTCGAGACCTTCCTCCAGACCAAGTTCGTGGGCCAGAAGCGCTTCTCCCTCGAAGGTGGGGAGTCGCTGATCCCGCTCCTCGACATGATCCTCCAGGGAGCCTCACATGATGGGCTCGACGAGGTCACGATCGGCATGGCGCACCGCGGCCGCCTCAACGTCCTCACCAACATCGCGGGCAAGTCATACAGCCAGATCTTCAACGAGTTCGAGGGCAACCACCCAAAGACCTACGAGGGCTCGGGGGACGTCAAGTACCACCTCGGCACGGAGGGCACCTACACCTCCCCCACCGGCGAGACCACCAAGGTGTACCTCGCCGCGAACCCGTCCCACCTGGACGCGGTCGACGGCGTGGTGGTGGGTGTCACTCGCGCCAAGCAGGATCGCATCGACCTCGGAGAGAAGGGCTACCCCGTGCTGC
>JAKDIE010000098.1 GCA_030450655.1 Ruaniaceae bacterium | reverse complement strand
CCGGACCGCCCCTGCTTGGGGCTGATCGTCGTCGGCCAGCTCGAAACCCATGCGCTCGCACGAGGCGCGCAGGCGGGCGAAATGCAGACTCAGGTCCCGCACGCGGCCATCCCGAACCCGGAAGGTCTCGAAGAGGCCGTCACCAAGGAGCACGCCGTGATCGGTGACGGGAAGCGCCGCCTGCGCCGCGGGCAGGATCGTGCCGTTCAGCCATATCTTCGTCATCGTTCCTCCATTCCCGAGGCCAGTGACACTAGCCTGCGCGCCTTCAGTTCCGTCTCGTCCCACTCGCCCTCGGGATCCGAACCCCAGGTGATCCCCGCGCCCGTACCGAAGCGGAGGGTGCCGCGCTCCCACCAGAAGGTCCGAATGCCGACGGCGAGCTGTGCCCGGCCCGCTTCGCTGTCGATCCAGCCGATGGCGCCGCAGTAGGGGCCGCGGGGGGCCGTCTCGAGGGAGTCGATGATGCGCAGCGCTGAGCTCTTTGGTGCGCCGGAGACGGATCCGGGAGGGAGGGTTGCGGCGAAGATGCTCGCCCAGGGGGTGGCCGTGCCGTGGTCATTTCGGAGCGTGCCGTGGACGGTTGAGACAAGGTGCACGAGGCCGGGATGGTGCTGGGTATCGAGTAGCGGGGCAACACGGATTGAGCCCGGCTCGCAGACGCGTTGCAGATCGTTGCGGACGAGGTCCGTGATCATCACGTTCTCGGCGCGGTCCTTCTCGAGGAGTTCCTCGGCGCGGGTGGCGGTGCCCTTGATCGGCGAGGAGCGGATCTCGCCGTTCGCGGTGAGTTCGAGGAAGAGTTCCGGGGAGGCGCTGACGATCCAGATCGGGGCGATCGACTCACCGTCCTCGCCGGTGAGTCCCGCAGGCACGTGGATGAAGCCGCCGTACGGCGCCGGGTTCCCGTGCGCCAAGACTCGGGCGAGCGCGGCGGCATCTGGCTCGCTCCCGCCGCTCGCTGTGGCACCGAGAGGAGCGCTGAGGACGCGGCAGATGTTCGCCTGGTACACCTCGCCCTCGCGGATGTGCGTGCGCACCTGCTCCACGGCGTGGCAGTACTCGGCACGGTTCATCGAACTGGTCCACGCGTCGCGTTCGGGGCCGCACCACGCACCTGGGGGTGCGCACTTTGCGGACTCTGTGGGGGCGCCGTCGTACTCCTCGAAGCGCCACGCGGTGATCGTGCCCTCGAAGGTGCCCACGATGATCCAGCGTCCCTCGTTCAGGCGTTCGGGGTGCTGCGTGACGTCGATCGATTCTGCCGCGTTTCGCCAGGCGCGCCCGGCGAAGCGAGCCTGGCCGCGGGGGTGCGGGGAGACGGAGGATGCCACGCAGCCAGGTTACCGGGCGGCACCGACTCGGCCGCGTTGCGTGGTGGCGGGAGAGAGTGTCGAGTGGGCCGTGTCGAGAGGTCCGTGGGCGGGCGGCAACGGGTGCCGCAGGAGCGGCGCCTGTGGACAGCACGACGCTACGGCGCGTGGGGTTGTGGATAGAGTTACCCGCTTGTGGCACCCTACAAAGATTGCAATATCAACGATTAGGGGTGGTTCTTCGAACGTGCGTTCGATAGAATGGGGATGTTCGAAAGGAAAGCTCGGGAGGAGGTGGCGCCATGTCGCAGGCAGTGATTCGGGATACTCAGCTGGTTGAGATCATCGCTGAGGAGGATGTCGACACCTCTGCCGAGCCCATCATGCTCCCGGCCCGCGCCTCGAGCCCTTCGGGGGTCGAGGAGCTCTCCAGCGCGCTGCAATCACGGGCGGCGCTGAGCGATTCTGACGGCAGCGCGGTGATCGAGGTTGTGCGCGATCTGCTGCGCACGCTGCCTGCGGCGCTGATAGAGGGCGAGGCGGTCACTCGCATCTCACTGCTCGAGGACGTGAAGTCCGCCGTGGTGGCCGCGCAGGCGCGCGAGACTGTCTCGTTCGCAGAGGCGCGTCGCGAGCGCGAAGCTTCCGAGGGAGTACCTGCTTCGCAACAAGGTAAGGGGCTCGGTTCGGAGATCGCGCTCGCGCGTCGCGAGGCGCCCAATGCCGGTTCCCGCTTCCTCGCAATGGCCCGCACCCTCACTGAGGACATGCCACACGCAATGGCAGCGCTGACCGCTGGCAAACTGAGCGAGTTCGCCACAACGATGTTGGTCAAGGAAGTCATCGCGCTGCCCCGGCCCGCTCGTACAACGGTCGATACGCACCTTGCCGAACGGTACGGAACCCTTGGAGTGAGAGCGTTGTCCGGACAGGCACGCGCACTGGCAAATCAGGCCGATCCCCACGCGCCGATGCTGCGGCACGAGTTGGCGCGCTCGGAACGATGCGTCACGATCCGGCCCGCACCTGATGCGATGGCCTACCTCACGGCGTACATCCCCGTTACCCAGGCGTTCGCATGCAAGAAGGCGTTGATCGATGCGGCTACAACTTCGCGCGTCCAGCCGGATCCCACAATCGCGTCCGATCCAGGCGCCGTCACAGAGTTGCGTTCGAGTGCGCAGACACAGGCCGACATCCTCGTCGAGCGTCTCACTGGACAATCCCGGCCTGATGCGATTCCCGTCCAACTCCACGTCGTCATGAGCGACTCCACCGTCTTCGGAGTTTCGCGGGAGCAACTTCAGCGCGAGGGGGAAGGCGGCCGGGACTCGCTTCCCGTTGTCGACGAGGACGGTCGCACTGCGGATCCCACCCACGCCGCAGCATGGTCCCCTGGAATCGGCCCGCTCCCTGCCATCATGGCGCGCGATCTGCTCAGCCCCATCCACGATGGGCCAGGCTCAGGCGAACGGGTGTTCCTCCGGCGCGTCCTCGTCGATCCAATCACCGGAGACATCAACGCGATCGATAGCCGCGCGCGTGCGTTCACGGGGACCCTCCGGCGCGCACTCGTTCTGCGCGACGATCGATGCCGCACTCCCTGGTGCGGAGCGCCGATCATCCACCTCGACCACACCCACCCCTATGCGCACGGCGGTGCCACGAATGCGAGCAACGGCACCGGTCTCTGTGCCCGGTGCAACTACACCAAGGAAAATGTCGGGTGGCGGCACGAGCGAGTCCCCAATACCGGAGAACTCGCGGTTACCACTCCCACAGGGCACCGCTACACGGCAGAGGCCCCACCGTTGCTCCCCCGGTTATCCGTCCAACCATCACTGACCAAGCAGCGATCAGGAGATCCGCCAGTCGGAGGGTGTGGTGAAGAAGTGATCACCGTTCCCAGAGAGTGAAATCGGTGACCGCCGTTCCTGCACGGACGGTCTCTACTCCGAGGATGGCCCCGGTCGTCGTTGAAACGAGAAGGAGGTACGAGGTGTCTGTATCGCCATCGGCGCGGAACATCGCGGCCTCGCGGCCCGCGCGGTCGGTGGTGGTTCCGAGAACCACAAGGCCATCCTGCTGAGCGAGGAATCCCAGTAGTGCGGACTCCTGTGCTGCCGTGAGAACGTTCTGGGTCAGCAGGTCACGGGTTGCGGCCACGTAGTCGGCCGCTGATGGATTGGCAATCCCGGTGAAGTCCTCAAGATACGGTCCGATCATCGATGTGTCGTCCGGAAGCTCACTGCTCATGGACGTGCGTTCCGTCCACGTGAGTCCACCCGATTCAGGGGCATCGACGCTCTCAGATTGGGCCGTGGCGCCCGTAACCCTCTCGGGTCCACCACCCTCCGCGGCACTCTCAACCTCGGCGGCACTTTCCTCCTCGTCGGCGACGTTGCCCGCGTGCGAGTCAGCGGCAGACTCCTCCACGCTGACGGCACTCTCACGTTCGCCGCTCGCGTTCCACTGTGCGACCCGGATAACGTCCCCGTCCGGACCGATCCCCGTGCCGGCGCCAGTGGCCGCCAGTTCACTGAGGTCACTCATCACATCGGACGCGGCTCCATCGATCGCAGAGGCGACGATCGGCGGCTGGAGGTAGCCGTCATCGCTACCACCCAGCGCCAAAACGACGCCGACCAGGACGACCGCTGCCGCGGCGGCGGCGAGCAATGGAGCGAACGATCGGCGGCGCCCCTGCTGTGCGACCCTCACGGGCCCCCGTGTTGGTGTCTTTTGGCCTTCTGGCGGGGAGTGGCCCACCGTGGCGGTATCGCTGGCCGCGCCCATAGCCTCGGCTGTAAGTTCGGCGAGCAGCGCGAGCCCGCGCTCCGAGACGGCGTCGCTGTGGCGAGTAGTCGCCGGATCTGCGGCGCGGAGCCGTGCTTCAAGCTCTTCATCGGTCATCGCGTTCACCCCTCTCGCTTTCCTCCAGCGCGCTACGGAGCGCCGCGCGCGCCCGGGACAGGCGCGTGTGGACGGCACCCACCGAAAGCTCACGCACCGCCGCAATCGTTGGCACGTCGAGGTCATCCCAGTACGCCATCTCGATCACCTCCCGGTGCTGCGCGGGCAGTGCACCCACCACCGCTCGAAGGTGCACGGCGTCCCAATCGGAACCTCCGCCGTCGGGTAGAACGTTCTCCTCGATCCTCTCGAGTAGCGCCGCCTGTCGCTTTCGCCTCCGATACTCATTGCCGATGAGGTTCCGAAGTACGCCGTACAGCCACGGCACGCTCAACTCCTCACCGTCCGCGTGCCGCTGCCACGCCACACGAAACGCCGCTGCCGCGATCTCTTCCGCATCCGCGAGAGAGTTCACGCGCCGCTCGGCGACCGCAACCGCCATCGAATAGTTGTCCCGGAAGAACGCATCGAAGTCCGCCAATGCATTCTCCCTTCACCCACAACGTTTCCAAAACTGCCCGCATCCTTACGGGCACTGCAGCATTTACTCAGATCTGGGAACGACCGTCACCGTCGCGCCACCCGTCGCAGGGAGCGATGTATCGAGCTGATCCGTCCCAAGGATCGCTGCCATGGCGTTCCAGCGCGCCGAGATGCGGTCGGCGGTCAACGTGAGCCCATCCGGCCGTTGTCCGTCGAGAAGATCGTGGATCGGATAGAGAACCTGGCCGCCTTGGGTGTCCCCCATGTTGCCGTGCCACGTGAACCCATCCACGTACACATCATCGCCGTCGACCACGATCGTCACACGCGGCATCTGACCGGTGGACGTGGTGATGTCACAACAGTTCTCGTCCTGATTCGAGAGGAAGTTGCCCATCGAGTAGGCAACCCACATGCCCCGACCATCGGCCCCACCATCCAACTTCAGGCTCGGCTGCGGGACGTGTGCGTGGCCACCCATCACCACATCAACCATCCCGGAGTCCGCGAGAGCCTGAGAAATCTCACGTTGGAGCGCATCAGTCTCCTTCCAATACTCCTGGCCCCAGTGGGGGGTGAAGACGACGACGTCGGCCCCGGCATCTCGTGCACGGCTCGCCGCATCGATGATGGTCTGTGCGGAAACGAGCGGAGCCACGGCGTCCGCGAAATCGGCCGGGTTCGTATAGTCGTTGTGGAAGGTCGTGGCCGAGAGGTGGGCGAGAGTGAAGGACGCGCCGTCCCGCTCAACCTCATAGAACTGGGCGGAGGCAGCCTCCTCTGCGCTGCGACCGGTGCCTGCGCGGCCGAGTCCCACCTCATCCATCACGTCGATGGTACGCGCGACCCCGGCCCGCCCCCGGTCGAGGGAGTGGTTCGTGGCCGTGGCGCACCCATCCCAGCCGATCTCTTTGAGCGATGTGATCAGCTCGGGGGGCGCCCCGAATACGGGGTAGGCCGTGACGGCTTCGCCTTCGGGGGCGAGCGGGACTTCGAGGGAACAGAGGGCGATGTCCGCGCCCTCGATGTACCCGCGTAGGTTCTCCATCATCGGCACGTAATTGTAGGAACCGTCTGCTTGTTGCGCGTTGCGATTCACGGTGGCGTGTGGGAGCACGTCACCGGCAGTGAC
>JAKDIE010000413.1 GCA_030450655.1 Ruaniaceae bacterium | reverse complement strand
GCCGGCCGGTCCCGAGGGTGAGGCGCGGACCGCCCGGATGGCGGCACTGCTTGCGCGCGCCGAGGGAGGCTACGTGCTCCTCGGCCACACCCTCGACGATCAGGCCGAAACCGTGCTGCTCGGCCTCGCCCGCGGCTCCGGCACGCGTTCGCTCGCGGGAATCGCGCCCGCGCAGGGGCGGATTCTGCGCCCCCTGCTCGGACTCACCCGCGCGGACACCGAAGCGGTGTGCGCGGCGCTCGGCCTCACCCCGATCGAGGATCCGAGTAACGCACTCGACGGTCCGTGGCGCCGGGCCGACGGCGGCCCCCTCCTGCGCTCGGCCGTGCGCCACACGGTGCTGCCGGTGATGGAACGAGAACTCGGGCCCCGGATCGCCCACGCCCTCGCCCGCACGGCGGCACTGGCACGCGCGGACGCGGACGCGCTCGACGCGATCGCCCGCGCGGCGCTCGCGGACGCCCGGCGCGATGGTGGAGCGGACGAGGAGGTTCGCCTCGCCGTCGGGCAGTTGAAGCACATGCACGAAGCGGTTCGCACGCGGGTGCTGAATCGCGCGATAATCGAGGCAGGCGGGACCGAACTCACCGCAGCCCACACCTGGGCCGTGGCGAGGCTCGTCACGGACTATCACGGGCAGGGAGCCGCGGATCTACCGGGCTTCGTCACAGCAGAGCGCGAGGGCGCGGACCTCGTCATTCGAAGGAGGACGTAGTGGACCTGAAGGATATGGGCGACAAGATCGAGCGGGTTCTCGTCACCGAAGAGCAGATCGAGCAGCGCCTCACGGAGATGGCGGCAGAGATCGATGCGGATTACCAGGGCAAGGAGATCCTCCTCGTGGGCGTGCTGAATGGCGCGGTGATGGTGATGGCGGATCTGGCGCGGAAGATTCACACGCGGGCGCATATGGACTGGATGGCGGTGTCCTCGTACGGTTCGGGGACGAAGTCCTCCGGTGTGGTGCGGATCCTCAAGGACCTCGGCACGGATATCACGGACAAGCACGTGATCATCGTCGAGGACATCATCGACTCGGGCCTCACGCTCTCCTGGCTGATCTCGAACCTGAACTCGCGCGGGCCGGCCTCCATCAAGATCGCCTCGATGCTGCGCAAGCCCGAGGCGGCGACCGTGGAGATCGACGTCGAATACCTGGGCTTCGACATCCCCAACGAGTTCGTGGTGGGGTACGGCCTCGACTACGCGGGCGATTACCGCAACCTGCCGTTCGTGGGCACGCTGGCGCCGAAGGTCTACGGAGGCTGATCCCGAGGGCGGAGACCGGCTGAGGCCGAGGGTGGAGACCGGCTGAGGCCCGCAGGGTTGGGCGGATCCGCTCCCCGTGGTGGACGCTGGGGCCTCTCTGCCTGGATGCCCGCGGACCTTGCCCGTGGGGTTGGGCGGATCCGCTCCTGGTGGTGGATGCGGGGGCCTCTCTGCCGGGATGCCCGCGGACCTTGCCCGTGGGCTTGGGCGGCTCCGCTCCCCGTCATCCCGCGCGCAGTCGCGGGATCCAGGACACCTCCGTTGGCTGAGGACTTCGAAGCGTGATCGTGTGCAGGTGCCACTCACTGGAGTGGCAATCGCCCGGCAGGACCCAGTCGCCTGTGGTGCGCAACGTCCACGGCTACGCTCCCTTTGTCATCCCGCGCGCAGTCGCGGGATCCAGGACGCCTCAGTTGGGTGAGGATCCTGGGCCTGGGTTCTGCGTCTCCGGCTACGCCTCCGCGCAGAATGACGAGCGTC
>JAKDIE010000412.1 GCA_030450655.1 Ruaniaceae bacterium | reverse complement strand
ACCCATGCTCTCGCACGGTGACGAGTTGGGCCGCACGCAGCAGGGCAACAACAATGCGTACAACCAGGACAGCGCGATCTCGTGGATCGACTGGCGGCTGGAACCGTGGCAGGAGGAGCTGCAGGCAACCGCGGCATTCCTGCTGCGGCTGCGGCGGGAGAATCCCGCATTGCGGTCCACGCAGTTCGCCTCGGGGCGGCCGATTGAGGGCGATTCGCTGCCGGACTTGTCCTGGTACTCCTCGGATGGGGAGCCGAAGCCCGCGCACAACTGGCACAACCCGTACGAGCGATGCCTGCAGATGCTGCGTTCGGGGTACCCGCATGGACGCGACGCGCTTCTCGTCCTCAACAGCTCGCTGAATCCCGTCAAGGTGGTGCTGCCCCGCGGCCGCGGTCTCAACTACACGCTCGTGTGGGACTCCGAGTGGGAGGACCCGGAGACGTTCTTCGATACGTACATGCCGGGTGACGAGTTCGTTTCGGAGGGGCTCTCGTTCCAGCTCTTCCTCACGGCCGAACAGTAGATCGCCGCTGGCCCTTCATCCCAACTGCTGCGAGGGCCAGCCGTACGATCCGCCGGAGCAACTACACTCGTCCTCGTGACTATCGACATCGCTGAGACAACGTCCGACGCCTCGCTGGCCAGATCCCTCGAGCGTTCGGCAGAGATCGAGCGGCAGATCGCCGTGGACCCTTCGGGATTCCGGATCCTCACCGGTGACCGCCCCACGGGGCGCCTGCACATTGGTCACTACTTCGGCTCGCTCGCGAACCGCGTGCGCCTGCAAGGACTTGGAGTTGAGTCCTTCCTGCTGATCGCCGATTACCAGGTGATCTACGATCGCGACGGCGTGGGTGAACTCAAGGACAACGTCCTGAACTGCCTGGCGGATTACCTCGCGGTGGGCATCGCTCCCGCGCAAACCACGATCTTCGCCCACTCGAGCATCCCGGCCCTCAACCAGCTCGTGCTTCCGTTCCTTGCCCTGACCACGGATTCTGAGCTACGCCGCAACCCCACGGTGAAGGACGAACTGGCGTCGTCGAACCGCCCCATGTCCGGCCTCATGCTCACCTTCCCCGTGCACCAGGCGGCAGACATCCTCTTCTGCAAGGCGAACCTCGTGCCGGTGGGCAAGGATCAGCTTCCTCACATCGAGCTCACGCGCCTGATAGCGCGCCGCTTCGATGAGCGGTATGGGCGCGCGAACCCCGCGCAGCCCGTGTTCCCGCAGGCGGACGCGCTCATGTCCGAGGTGCCGCTGCTTCTCGGGATGGACGGATCGAAGATGTCAAAGTCCAAGGGCAACACGATCGAGCTCGGCATGGACGCGGATACGACGTCGAAGCTCATCAAGCGCGCCGTCACCGATGCCGATCGCCACATCACTTTCGAGCCGGAGACTCGCCCGGAGGTCTCCAACCTCGTGCTTCTCGCCGCGCTCTGCCTGGGCAAAGCCCCCGAGGTCGTCGCGGAGGAGTTGGGCGATGCCGGCGGTGGTGGACTGAAGAAGCTCGTGACGGAAGCGGTCAACGAGACCTTCGCACCCGTGCGCGCGCGCCGCGCCGAACTGCTGGCGGATCCAGGCTCGCTGTGGGAGATGCTGCAGCAGGGCAACGAGCGCGCCAACGACGTTGCTGAGGCGACCCTCCGCGACGTCCTCGCGGCGATGAAGATGGACTACTAGCGCTCGAGGGTGCGGACCCGGGGCCGTTCCGCCCGGACGGGTGAGGCCTTGCCCGCGAGGTAC
>JAKDIE010000097.1 GCA_030450655.1 Ruaniaceae bacterium | reverse complement strand
ATCGAGTTCGCAGATCCGTGTCCCCCCATGCGGACGCGTGCGGGGGCAGGGGGACCTTTGGCCTTCCCTCTTTTCGCAATATTGACGTATCGTTTATCCCGTGACCGTCAATGAATGTCGAGTTCGTCAGCCGCTGCGGGTTGTCTCACTCAACCTCTCCGATGCGCTCCGTGCCGCCGAGATCGGAGTTCGTCCCGGCGCGCTCATCCACGTGACGCAAAAATCCGCCTTCGGGGGAGTGGTCCTCGCGGTCGACGGCGGCCGTATCGCTCTCGATGCGGCCACGGCTCGGCGCGTGGTCGTCGAGGCGGTCGCGTGAGCTGCCCGCACTGCGCTCCCGAGAGCGCTCCGGAGCCGCAGCCCGCTGGCGCCGTCGGCACCCTCCAACCGAAGGTGGTGCTGCTCGGCAACCCGAACGTGGGCAAGTCCTGCCTGTTCAACGGGCTCACCGGCATGCGCCAAGAGACGAGAAACGCGCCGGGAACCACAGTCCAGATGCGCGAAGGTAACTGGCGCGGCGCGGGGGCCACGGTCCTCGACCTTCCTGGAACGTACTCGCTACTGGCCAAGTCGCCAGATGAGCAGGTCGCCGTCGATGTCCTGGCCGGTCGCCTTGCCGGGCACGTGGATCTCGCAGTGGTGCTCCTTGACTCCACTTCGCTCGCCCGTTCCCTCTACCTGCTGGGCCAGGTCGCCCAGACCGGGACGGCCGTCGTCGGCGTCTTGACGATGTGTGACGTGGCGCGGGATGAGCAACGGGAGGTCGACGCCGATAGGCTCGCCAGCGTGGTGGGTGTTCCGATAGTGGCACTCGATCCACGCACGTCTCCCGGAGGCCTCGCTGGCGTAGTTGCCGATGCGCTCCGGACGCGGCCGCAGGTAGCGGGCCTGACCCATCTTCACAACGCATCCGATCTGCCTGAGGATGGCCGTTCGGCGCAGGATCCGCGACTGGCGCAGGCTGAGGAACTGTTCGCGTGGGTGGCGAACGTGCGCGCGGAGCTTGGTCAGGAGACGAACCGGCTCGAGCCCACGCGCTCGGACGCGATCGACAGCGTGCTCTTGCACCCGTGGGTGGGCATTCCCGTGTTCGGCGCCTTGATGTGGATGCTCTTCCAGCTGGCGACCTCGGTTGCCGCGCCCGTCATGGAGTGGGCCGAAGGGCTCGTCTCGGGTCCCGTGAGCGGGTGGGTCAGCGCCCTCCTTGACGCGCTGGGCGCGGGCGGCGGAATGCTCGAAGGCCTGCTGGTAGACGGCATCCTCGCTGGGGTTGGCGTGGTGCTCTCCTTCGCGCCGCTGATGGCGATCATGTTCCTCGCGATCTCGATCCTCGACGATTCGGGGTATCTCGCGCGCGCGGCCTTTGTGGCGGATCGCGCGATGCGGTCCATCGGCCTCGATGGGCGCGCGATTCTGCCGCTCATCGTGGGCTTTGGCTGCAACCTCCCGGCGTTGGCCGCCACACGCTCGCTCCCGGACGCCCGGCAACGCCTGATCACCACGATCCTGATCCCGTACACCTCGTGCGCGGCGCGGCTCACCGTGTACATCCTGCTCGCCACGGCCTTCTTCCCGCGCCACGCGGGGACCGTTATCTTCGCTATGTACGTGGTCTCGGTGCTGCTGGTGATCCTGGCCGGCCTCGTGCTGCGCGGGCTCGGCGGCCACGGCCGCAACGCCGAGCCGCTCCTGCTCGCGCTGCCCGCCTACCAAGTGCCGCGCGCCAAGGAGCTCGCGCGCATGACGTGGGCGCGCACGTGGGGTTTCGTGCGTGGAGCAGGCAAGGTCATCGTGATTACCCTGACCGTGGTGTGGGCGCTGATGGCGATCCCCGTGACCGGCGGCCACTCGTTCGGTGACGTTCCCGTGCAGGATTCGGCGTACGGGGCCACGGCGGAGGCGATCGCCCCCGTGTTTGCGCCGGCGGGCTTCGGAAGCTGGCAGGCCTCGGCGGCGCTCATCACGGGCTTCGTGGCGAAGGAAGTGGTGGTGGGCTCGTTCGCGCAGTCGTTCGCGGTGGAGGAGCCCGACGACGCCGCCGAACCGGGCACGCTGGGGGACCGGTTGCGCGCCACATTCGATGAGTCCTCGGGCGGACACGGAGGGGCCGCCGCCATCGCGTTCATGGTGTTCGTGCTCGCGTACACGCCCTGTCTGGCCACGATCGCCGAGCAGAAGAACGTGATCGGCTGGAAGCTCACCGGCATCACCGTGGGCGCGCAGCTCGTGGTGGCGTGGGTGCTCGCAGTCGGGGTGTTCCAACTGTTGAGGTGGTTCTGGTGAAGTCCCTGCTTGCTTCGTTTGCGCGCGGGGCGACCGTTGAACGGGCCGGGGCCTCTGCGGGTCTCGACACCGAGCTCGCCGAGCTCGCCGCGGACCACTACGCCCGGCTTGGCCTCATCCAACTGCCAGCCGCCTGCGGCACGTGCGAATCGGCGTCGGCCTCATTGGCATGCAAGGGCTGCCCCTTCGCGCGGTAGCAGTCCCATTCTCGCCCCCGCCTCGCACGCGGGATGGACGTCCCCTCACGCGGCACCGAATGCGTGACATGCTTTCACTGTGAGCACTGAGTTCCTGCACGCGCTGGCGGAGGTTTGCGAGGTCGATTCCGATCTGCGGCGCCGCTCGGAGTATTCCACGGACGCCTCGAACTACCGCGTCCTGCCTGCGGCGGTCGCCTACCCCCGTAATACAGCCGAGGTTGCCGCCGCCCTCGCGACCGCCCGCGCCCACGGCGTGCCGCTGACCGCCCGCGGCGCCGGAACCTCCTGCGCGGGAAACGCCGTGGGCCCCGGCCTCATCCTCGATTTCTCGCGGCACATGAATCGCGTGCTTAGCATCGACCCGGAGGCCCGCACGGCCACGGTCGAACCCGGCACGGTGATGGCCACCCTCCAGGAATCGGCCGCGCCGCACGGACTCCGCTTCGGCCCCGATCCGAGCACCTGGACGCGCGCCACGATCGGCGGCATGATCGGCAACAACGCCTGCGGCCCGCACGCCGTGGCCTGGGGCCGCACGGCCGATAACGTCCTCGCGCTGCGCATGATCGACGGCCGCGGCCGCACCATCGATGCGACCCAGGGCCTCACCGGCGTCCCCGGCCTCGAGGCGCTGGTGCGCGCGAACCTCTCCACCATCCGCACGGGATTCGGCCGCTTCAAGCGCCAGGTCTCCGGCTACTCCCTCGAGCACCTGCTGCCCGAGAACGGCGCCAACCTCGCGCGCATGCTCGTGGGCTCCGAGGGCACGCTCGGCGTCCTCACCTCCGCCACAGTGCGGCTCGTGCCGCTGCCGGAGAAGCCCGTGCTGGCCGTGCTCGGCTATCCCAGCATGGCCGCGGCCGCGGACGCCGTCCCTGCGCTCCTCGCGCACAAGCCCCTCGCCATCGAGGGGATCGACGCCCGCCTCGTGGACGTGGTGCGCCGCGCCCACGGCCCCGCCGCCGTGCCGCCGCTGCCGCGCGGTGCCGGCTGGCTGCTCATCGAGATGGACGGGCCGGACGCCATCGCGCGCGCCCACGCCCTCGCCGCGGATTCGGGGACGGACGAACTCGTGATCCACCCCGCCGGTCCCGAGGCAACGGCGCTGTGGAAGATTCGGGCCGACGGCGCGGGCCTGGGCGGGCGCACACCCGCCGGGACACAAGCGTGGCCGGGCTGGGAGGACGCAGCCGTGCCGCCGGAGAACCTCGGCGCGTACCTGCGCGAGTTCGAGGCGTTGATGGAGCGGCACCACCTCGACGGACTCCTCTACGGCCACTTCGGCGACGGCTGCGTGCACGTGCGCCTCGACTTCCCGTTCGGCGAGGAGGGAGGAGTGGCCGCCGCGCGCCGCTTCCTCGAGGAGGCGGCCGAGGTTGCCGTCTCCCACGGCGGCTCCCTCTCCGGCGAGCACGGCGACGGCCGCGCGCGCAGCGAGCTACTGGACCGCATGTACTCGCCCGCCGCGCTCGAGCTCATGGGCGGCGTCAAGGCGCTCTTCGACCCGCACAACCACCTCAATCCGGGCGTGCTCGTCTCCCCGCAGGAGGGGGCCCCCGCGGCCGGAATCGCGAAGCTCGATGCCGATCTGCGCCGCCCCCGAGCGAAGTCCACGGGCCACGCCGGATTCACATTCCAGCACGACGGCGGGGACTTCACGGACGCTGTTCACCGCTGCACGGGCGTGGCGAAATGCCGGGCGGCAGGTGCGGCGGGCGGCTTCATGTGCCCCAGTTACAAGGCAACGAAGGACGAGAAGGACGTGACGCGCGGCCGCGCCCGCGTGCTGCAGGAGGTCACGGCGGGGACGCTGGCGTGGGGGAGCCCCGAGGTGAAGGAGTCCCTCGATCTGTGCCTCGCCTGCAAGGCGTGCTCGAGCGACTGCCCGGCCGGCGTGGACATGTCCCGGTACAAGTCCGAGGTGCTGCACCGCACCTACTCCGGCAAGGCACGGCCGCGCACGCACTACCTTCTCGGTTGGCTGCCGCGCTGGGCCACGCTGATTCGCACGGTGCCGGGCGCCGCGCACCTCGTCAACTGGGCCACCCGCTGGCGCGGACTCGAGAAGACGATCCTCGCAACCGGCGGCATGGACCCCCGCCGCTCCTTCGTGCACTTCGAAACGGACCCGCTCGCACCGTGGTGGCGCCGCCGCGGAGGCAACCCATCGCCGTCGGGCCTCAGGAAGCCCGTCCTCGTGTGGGCGGACTCCTTCTCGCAGTCGCTGGATTCGGGCCCCGCGAAGGCGCTCATCGAGCTCCTCGAATCGGCGGGTTACGACGTGCTGCTCGCGCCCAGTGACGCCTGCTGCGGCCTCACCTGGATCACCACCGGCCAGCTCGACGGCGCCAAGAAGCGCCTCACTCACCTCCTGGAACGGCTCGGGCCGCTCGCGGTCAACGGCATCCCGATCGTGGGAGTGGAACCCAGCTGCACCGCCGTGCTGCGCGATGACCTCCCGGACCTGCTCCCCGATGACCCGCGCGCGCACGCCGTCGCCTCCCACACCTTCACGCTCGCCGAGCTACTCACGGATGAGCGCTTTGGGCCCGGCAGCGCATGGCAGCCCCCGGATCTGAGCGGCGTCGAGATCGTGGCCCAGCCGCACTGCCACCACTACTCGGTGATGGGCTGGGGTGCGGATTCCCGCCTGCTGGCGAGCGCCGGCGCCACAGTCACGGAGCTCACGGGCTGCTGCGGCCTGGCCGGGAACTTCGGGATGGAGGCCGGGCACTATGACGTGTCCGTCGCCGTCGGCGAGACGTCCCTGCTGCCCGCGCTGCGCGAGGCTCCGGGGGCCGTGTACCTGGCGGACGGCTTCTCGTGCCGCACCCAGGCGGAGCAGCTCGCGGACCGTCACGGGCTCCACCTCGCGGAGCTTCTCCTCGGTCGCAGGTGAGCCCCTGGGGCTGGCTATCCGTGAGACAATCGGGAAACCATCCTCATCAACCCCGCGGGGTATGCACATGCTTCTTTTTGAGTTCGACGACGGCCGCCTGCTCCCGGCGCAGTTCGGCTCCAGCACGGGCGGCGAGATCGATCCCGATGTGATGCTCGCCGTGCGCGATTACGTGCTCCAAATCATTGGGCGGCCGCTGTTCGCCGTGCATTGGGGAACGGATAGCCGCGGCGCGCACGCCGCCCCCGGTGATCCAGACAGCCTCATCGCGATGGATGCCTCGGGGCAGGTGGTCACCGTGGAGGTCAAGCGCCTGCTCGATTCGCGCCGCCTCGTGGCAGCGCTCGCGCAGTCCGGCCAGACCGCCACCCTCGGCTGGCTCGATCTCGCGTCCCTCTACCCGGGCGGCTCCGGCGCGTTCCGCCGCGACTGGAACGCCTTCCGCGAGTCGCTGCCCCCGCGCCCCATGCCAGGGGCA
>JAKDIE010000411.1 GCA_030450655.1 Ruaniaceae bacterium | reverse complement strand
ATGTGAGGTGCCGTGCCCGCGGCGGGGTTCTGGAACACCCGCCCCAGGTACCGCGCCCGCTGGTGATCGTTGAGGCGGGTCACGTTGCGGCCGTCGATGGAAACCGTGCCTGAATCGGCGCGAATCGATCCGGAGACCACGTTCAGCAGCGTGGATTTCACTGCACCGTTTGAGCCGATCACCGTCACGAACTCGGAGGGATCAAGATGAAGATCGACGGCGTCGAGCGCGCGCCGCTCGTTCACTGTGCCGGGGAAGAAGGTCTTGGTGACCGCGGTGAGGTTGAGCATGTCAGTCCTTCTCCTCGAGTGCGGCGTTCTCCGAGGCGAGGGCCGCGCGGGTCTTCTCCTCCGGTGAACGCCGGCGGATCCCCAGCATCCCCTTGATCTTCCCGAAGCCCTTCCACTGCGGAATGATGAGCGCCAGGATCACGAGCACCGCGGAGACGAGCTTCATATCGTTCGGGTTCAGCCCCGCCGTCAGCGCGATCTGGACAACCACGCGGTAGAGGACGGCACCGGCCACCACTGCGGTTGCGGCGCGCCAGATCGTGAGCCGGCCAATGATCGCCTGCCCGATGATCACCGAGGCGAGGCCGGTGACGATCATTCCGATGCCCATACCGATATCGGCGAAGCCTTGATATTGCCCCATCAGCGCCCCGGCGAGAGCCACCAGCCCGTTGGAGAGGGAGAGCCCAAGGATCTTCTGGAAATCGGTGGAGACGCCGAGGGAGCGAATCATCTCGGGGTTGTCCCCCGTGGCCCGCATCGCCAGGCCCGTATCCGTGTGCAGGAACCAGATGATGATCGCCAACACCACGAGCGGAACGGGCAGAATCACGAGAGGTCCGTACCACGTGCCGATCCAGCCGGCCTCACGCAGCGGCGTGAAGAGGGTCTCCGCCCGGAGCAGCCCAAGATTGGACGTGCCCATGATCCGCAGGTTGATCGAGTACAGGCCGATCTGCGTGAGGATGCCCGCGAGCAGGCCGTCCACGTTCCCCTTGGTGTGAAGCAGTCCCGTGATGAGGCCCGCCACCATGCCGGCACCAAATGCTGCAACGGTCGAAAGCAGCGGATCCACACCGTTGATGATCCCGATGGCGGCCACGGCTCCCCCCGTGGTGAAGCTCCCGTCCACCGTGAGATCCGCGAACTCGAGCACTCGGAAGGTCAAATAGACCCCGAGAGCCATGAGGGCGTAGATCAATCCGATTTCGACGGCGGTAATCATGAGGGTGGTCCTTCTGCGGACGGTGTGGGCTACTCCGGCGGGTGGAGGGGTCCCCTGCTACTCCGTGATGTTCTCGGGCGCTGCCTGTTCGAGGATCTCCGCGGGGATCTCGACTCCCATGCGCTCGGCGGCACCGAGGTTCAGGTAGAGCAGGAGATCGTTCTGGGTCTCGACTGGCATCGTGGCGGGATCGGCGCCTTCGGTGAGGATCCGAATCGCCATCTCGCCGGTCTGGTAGCCGAGTTGGAAGTACGAGAGGCCGAACGTGGCGATCGCGCCGCGTGAGACGGAATCGCCCTCGGCTCCAAAGACCGGAATCTGCTTGGCCTCGCCCACCTGGAGCACGGACTCGAGGCCGGTGACCACCACATTGTCCGTGGGGACGTAGATGGCGTCCACATCGCCAAGAGCCTCGACGGCCTGCTGCACGTCACCAGTCGTCACGGCCGGGGATTCAACGATGGTCAGTCCGAGTGACTCCGCCGCGTCCTTCGCCCACTGCACCTGGACGAGCGAGTTCG
>JAKDIE010000096.1 GCA_030450655.1 Ruaniaceae bacterium | reverse complement strand
AGCCGGTGGTCGAGCGCACCACCTTTGGGTTCGTGACCTCGGCGCTCCCCGAGCACACCACCACGGCATCGGCCCCGGCGGCGTCGGCGATGCGGATCAGCGTGCCCAAGTTCCCCGGATCGGAGGCCTGCGGAAGCAGCACAGCCAGCCGGGCGCCGTCGAGCACATCAAGGCTCAGGGGCGTAGGGGTCCTGGCGACCGCGAGGATCCCCTGGGCGTCACGGCTCATGGCGCCGAGCACCTCACGCGTTGCCAGGTGCACGTACAGTCCGTGTGCACGGGCCGTTTGTACGGCGGGATCGGCCTCGAACTCGGGCGCAAGGTAGAGATCCCGCACCAGGTGCGGCGCATACGTGACCAGTTCATGCACGGCACCCGGGCCCTCAACGAGGAACTGTCCATGCCGCGAACGCGCCGAGCGCCCGGAGAGTGCCGCCACCTTCTTCACGCGTTCGGCGTGAACGTTGGCGAGCATCTCCGGGCGCTCGGTCATGTCGTTGAGGGCCTTACGCCGCGGGGGCGTTGACGTCCTCCGGCAGTGCCTTCTTCGCGGCCTCCACGAGAGCAGAGAACGCGGCCGGGTCGTTGACAGCGAGATCGGCCATCATGCGGCGATCCACCTCAATGCCGGCGAGCTTGAGGCCCTGGATGAACCGGTTGTAGGTCATTCCCTCGGCGCGAACCGCAGCGTTGATGCGCTGGATCCACAGCTTGCGGAAATCACCCTTCTTGTCCTTGCGGTGGTCGTAGGAGTACACACCCGAGTGGAGGATCTGCTCCTTGGCCTTGCGGTACAGGCGCGAGCGCTGCCCGCGGTACCCGGAGGCCTGCTCGAGGACTGAACGACGCTTCTTCTTTGCGTTAACTGAACGCTTTACACGTGCCATGCGATTCCCCTAAATTCCCAGCAGCTTCTTGGCGGTCTGCTTGTCCCCACCGAGCAGTTCCTTCTCCTGCGAGAGGCGGCGCTTGCGTGTGGATGACTTGTGCTCGAGCAGGTGGCGCTTGTTGCGCTGCTCGTGCATGATCTTGCCGCTTCCAGTGACCTTGAAGCGCTTCTTCGCACCGGAGTGCGTCTTGTTCTTGGGCATTGCGTCCCTCTTCCTTACTTACTCAGCCTGAGGCTTTTGTGCCTGAGCGGCCTCGGCCTCGCGGGCTTCACGCCTGCGCCGTTGCTCGCTCTTGGCCTGGGTCTTCTTCTTCAGTGGCCCGATCACCATGGTCATGTTGCGGCCATCGAGCCGCGGATGCGACTCCACGACGCCATGTTCGGAGATCTCCTCCGCGAGGCGGGCCAGCAGTCGCGCGCCCATTTCGGGGCGGGACTGCTCACGCCCACGGAACATGATCATGACCTTGACCTTGTCGCCGCCTTCGAGGAAGCGGACAACGTGCCCCTTCTTTGTCTCGAAGTCGTGGTCATCGATTTTGAGGCGGAACCGGATCTCCTTGAGTTGCGTATTCGCCTGGTTGCGGCGCGCGTCGCGTGCCTTCATCGCCGATTCGTACTTGAACTTGCCGTAGTCCATGAGCCTCGCGACTGGGGGGCGGGCATCGGGTGCCACCTCCACGAGGTCGAGATCTGCGTCCGCGGCGAGGCGCAGCGCCTCCTCGATCCGGACGATGCCAACTTGCTCTCCAGAGGGTCCCACGAGGCGTACCTCGGGGACTCGAATCCGATCGTTGATACGGGGTTCGCTGATGAGTGCCCTCTCCTTGTTTCGTTGTTCGGTGTCTGCGCACAAAAAAATCCGTGCGCAGGAGCGACACGGAACGGGACTCGTGAGAGTCCGTGACCTGGAACCCGGCCCCCGTGAGGGAACCTAGGTGGGATTGATCCGCTTCGCATGACGCACCGGTTGGCGCGCCTGGCCGAAGTCAATGGTACCAGAGTGAGTGGGCTACTCCGGCAGTGAGGTTGGATACAACTCGATCGTGTCTACCCGCTCACGCACAAGCTCAGCGGCCCCGATCGCCTCTGAGGCGCGCGTGATCGCCGAGCGTAGCTGATCCGCGTCAAGACCGCGGCGCAGCGCGAGCACGATCCGCACCTCCGTGGTCAAGCCCACCTCGACCCGCACGGCGCCGATCTCCTCGATCCCCACCAGTGCGGCGACGACCGCGTTCGTCACGTCCTGGTCCTCCCACGCAGGGGTCCATGGAGTCTCGTTGGCCAGCGCCCAGGTGGCTGGCCGCCCGATCAGTACGGCGTCATCGTCGGGGTCAAGCAGCAGCATCTGAATGCCCGAGTTGAGTGCCGTGCGCGCGGCCCCCACCCCGTACACGGGCACGGGGCGTGACTGCGGGTTCCACGCCACCATCGCGGCGAACGTGCTGAAGACCGGCAGCGCGTGGCGCCCGTCCCCCATCTCCACCGTGATCATTGGTGGCGGATCACAGTCCTCATCGTGCTCGCCATTGGGGCCGATCACGGCGGGGCGGGCGTGCGGCATCAGCGGCACGAGCACGCGGTTGGTCCCCAAGACCTGCACGACGGCGGGAGTGCGGCCGGGAGGTTCCACCGCCTTCGCTTCGGTCAGGGCGGGAGGCTGCGAGCCATCATCATTCGAGAACGGATTAGGGGCAAGCTTGGGCGAGGTCCGCGCAGGCGTGGGAGGTATGGGAGAGGCGACCTCCGGTGGAATTCCGAGTTCAGCCACGGGCCACCTCCAGCGCCTGCTCGAGCGTGAAGCGTCCCGCGTAGAGTGCTTTACCCACGATCGCGCCCTCGATGCCCTGCGCGACAAGCGCAGCGAGTTGAGCGATGTCATCCAGGTTCGAGATTCCCCCGGACGCCACCACCGGAGCGCCCGTCTGCGAGGCGACCTCGACCAGCAGGTCCACGTTCGGCCCGCGCAGGGTCCCGTCCTTCGTCACGTCCGTGACCACGTATCGGGCGCAGCCATCGCGTTCGAGGCGCTCCAGCACCTCCCAGAGGTCTCCGCCTTCGCGGGTCCAGCCACGAGCGGCAAGGGTGGTGCCGCGCACGTCCAGCCCCACGGCGATTTGGTCCCCAAACTCGCCGATGGCGCGGGCGGTCCATTCCGGGTCCTCGAGCGCGGCGGTGCCAAGGTTCACGCGAGTGGCGCCCGATCCGAGCGCGCGGCGCAAGGATTCGTCATCACGGATGCCGCCAGAAAGTTCCACCTGGACATCCAGTTCCCCCACCATGCGCGCGAGAAGTGCGGCGTTGGAACCACGCCCGAATGCGGCGTCGAGGTCCACGAGGTGGATCCACTCGGCACCCGCATCCACCCACGCCTGCGCGGCGGCCATCGGGTCGCCGTATCCGGTCTCCGTGCCGGCCTCCCCTTGGGTGAGGCGGACGGCTTGGCCGTCGACGACGTCGACAGCGGGCAGCAGAACGAGAGACATGGTGTCCTTTCCTAGAGCGTGCCGACCCAGTTTGCCAGGAGTTGCGAGCCGGCATCGCCGGATTTCTCTGGGTGGAATTGCGTGGCCGCCAGTGGGCCGTTTTCGACTGCCGCCACGAAGTCCACGCCGTGATTCGCCCAGGTGACCCGCGGCGGAGTGGTGCGGCCATCCATCCCCGTGGCGGGGTCCGTCAGGACGCCGTAGGAGTGGACGAAGTAGAAGCGCTCCTCGCGCACGCCGTCGAACAGGATCGAGTCCTGCGGCGGCCGCACCTCACTCCATCCCATGTGCGGAACGACCGGTGCGTCGAGCCGGACCACCTCGCCGCGCCATTGCCCAAGGCCCGTGGAATCGCGGCCGTGCTCGTGGCCGGCCTCGAACATCACCTGGAGGCCCACGCAGATACCGAGGACAGGACGCAGCCCTGCGAGCCGCCGATCGATAAGCCTGGGGGCGTCGACCTCGCGCAGTCCCTGCATCACGGACTCGAAGGCCCCCACGCCTGGAACAACAAGTCCCTCAGATTCGGCCACCGCGCGCGCGTCCGCGCTGAGCTGCACCGTTGCGCCGATGCGTTCAAGCGCGCGCACGACAGAGCGCACGTTCCCCGAACCGTAGTCGAGGACGACCACGTTCGGCACTACTTCTTCCTTCGCTTCAGGCCGCGTGCGAACATACGGGTGGCCTTCCAGCGCGGAAGAGAGGCGGTATCGATGACGTCAAGATCGTCGATGCCGATCTCGCCGATGAGGAAGTCCTCCACCTGCGAGTCGAGGGCAGCCACGACGAGGCCGGGCGCCACGGCCTGCTCGGGCTCGGATTCGCCGAAGCGCCACGCCTCCATGGACCCACCCTCCCCAGGAGTCAGAGTGGAGACCACGAGGACCACCTCCGCGTGAATGAGTCGCGCAAGGGAACGCGCAAGCTCGGCCGCCTCCTCGGGCGCGGCTCCGGTGAGCGCGGCGAACGGATCAACCTCGCCGGTGAGCGAGGCAACCACGGCTGCGCCAGTGGCGGTACCGAGCACGCAGGTGCGCACATCCGAGAGCGCCGCCAAGCCAGCCAGCGCCTCGCCGGACGCCACCGGTGTCAACACGCACGCCACGCGCCGCGGGCCGATGCTCGCGACGAGTTCGTCGAACTCATCCACCTAGAGGGCTCCCTTCGTGGACGGAATACCCTCAACGCGGGGATCCGGCTCCACGGCGGCGCGCAGTGCCCGTGCGAACGCCTTGAACTGGGCCTCCACGATGTGGTGGGGGTCCCGGCCCGCGAGCACCGTGACGTGCAGGCAAATCCCGGCATTAAGCGCCAAGGACTCGAACACGTGCCGCGTGAGCGCGCCCGTGTAGTGCCCGCCGATCAGGTGGTACGCCTGCTGCTCGCTTTCGCCAGAGTGCACCACGTACGGCCGCCCGGCCACGTCCACCACGGCGCGCGCGAGCGCCTCATCCAGCGGCACGGTGGCATCGCCGAAGCGGGAGATTCCGCGCTTGTCTCCCAGCGCCTCGCGAAGCGCCTGGCCGAGGCAGATCGCCGTGTCCTCGACCGTGTGGTGCACGTCAATGTGGGTGTCACCGGTCGCCTGGACGGTGATATCGATCAGCGAGTGCTTGGCCAGCGCCGTCAGCATGTGATCGTAGAAGGGCACAGTGGTGGAGATCTCGGCGCGGCCGGTGCCGTCGAGGTTGATCTCGACGATCACGCTCGACTCGCTCGTGACTCGCTCGATGCGTGCAGTCCTCATCTGACCTCCAGTAGCGCGGTGCGGAATGCCGCCATTTCATCGGGTGTACCAACCGTAACCCGCAGATGTCCGGGTGGTCCTACCTCGCGAATGAGGATACCGCGCGCGAGCAGTTCCTCCCACACGCGCCGCCGCTCCGCAACAGGTCCGAAGAGCACGAAATTCGCGTCCGACGGCGCCGGGGTGAACCCGTTCTCGTCCAGCCAGGTCACGAGTCGGTCCCGTTCGGTGCGGAGTGCCGCCACCTGCGCCATGAGCGATTCCGCGTGGCTCAGGGCCGCGCGCGCCACCGCTTGGGTGAACGCCGAGAGGTGATACGGGAGCCGCACCACGGTGAGCGCGGCCACGATCTCCGTGTGCGCCGCGAGGTAGCCGAGGCGGAGGCCGGCCATACCGAATGCCTTGGACATGGTCCGGGACACGACTAGGTGCGGGTACTCTCCCCGTAACGAGAGTGCCGACGGCGTCTGCTCACGCCGGAATTCGCCGTAGGCCTCGTCGATGACCACCACGGTATCGGCACCCTCGGGCCCCGCTCCGCGAGCGGCAGCGGCGATCGCGCGGATCTCGTCGAGCGTGAGCGCCGTGCCCGTGGGATTGTTCGGCGAGGCGAGCAGCACCACCGCTGGGGTGAGCGCGGCGATCGCCGCACAGGACGCCGCGACGTCGATCGTGAAGTCGGTGCGCCGCGGGATCGCCCGCCACTCGGTGAGGGTATCGCGGGCGTACTCGGGGTACATGGAGTAGGTGGGGTCG
>JAKDIE010000410.1 GCA_030450655.1 Ruaniaceae bacterium | reverse complement strand
AACCAGTGAGGAAACGTCAGCTATTGACGGCAGCGGTGCTTGGGCATCATCGATCAGAGCCCCAGACTATCCGGAAATCGATGGATTGAACCTAGCCTCCGTGCCCTGTCGTCCTTCTCATGCGGCGGCACTCAGCTGCGTCGACCAACTGCCTGTCACACCGCTGACCCTCTCGGACCTTCTCATCGAGTGACGGGACGCCCCTCACGTTGGGGTGCCGCCGAGCATTCCGGCGATCAACCCGAGCACCGCGATGACGGCCAAGACGATGATGAGCACACGTTTTCGCATAGTCCTGATTCTACGCGGGACGTCTGGACAGCAGCTCCGTGAAGAGTGAATCATTCGGTTCTCCTCGACGCGCGCATGAGCACCACAGCCAGCAGCGCGCAGAGCAGGTAGATCACTCCGACGGCTGCCCAGCCCAGCGAGAATCCACCAGGCGAGCTCACCAGCAGTCCCATGCCCACCGGGCCGAGTGCGAAGCCGGTGAACATGCCGGCCGTGACCATTCCACTGGCCGAGGCCATCGATGCCGACGGGATCGAGCGCATGAGAGCACTCATGAGAACCACAGAGACGCCGAGCGCCGAGGTGCCGTGCAGTGCTGCTGCAATCCACAGCATCCATGCCCAGCCGGATACCCCTGCACCGTAGAACATCGCTGCGCCGCCAACGGCGATGAGGGCCAGAAGCAGCAGCACGCGGGGTCCCGATGCGCCATGGGCCATCTGCCTGGCCCAGCCCACTCGGGCGGCCACACCGATCGCCCCGGCCACCGCCGCGGTGATGCCGCCGAGCACGAGTGAGAACCCCAGTTCGCGCACGGAGAACAGCGGCATGTAGACATTGGTTGCCTGGACTCCGACCCCGTTGAGCAGGCCGAAGGCCGCTAGGGCCCACACCATGCCGGGATATCGCGCCGAGGTGACGGGAACTGCCTCGACCACCTCGGCGGTGGAAGTGGTGGCGTCAACGGATCGCGAGGCTGCATCCGTGAGCAGCGGTGCGATGCGCAGCGATCGCCACGACAGCACCATCAGAAGGAGAGGGACGAGGGCGACGAGCAGTGCCGCACCCCGCCATCCTGCAACCGCGGCCAGCAGCGGAAAGGCCAGACTCGCCGTCAGCTGGCTGACCTGGACTCCGGACTGTTTGATTCCCACCCAGCCGATGCGTTTGGATATCGGGACGCGTTCGAGAAGGATCCGGTTGGTGACCCCGTTGGGGAAGGACTGGGCAACACCTGAGATGCCTGCGGCGATCAACAGCATCCAGAACCCCGCCGGGGCCGCGACCAACATCAGTGCTGCGGCGGCGAGCACGAAGACCACGGTCATCAGAGAGTTGTCCGAGTGCCTGTCCGCAGCTCGGCCCAAGGTCGCATTGCCGATGGCGGCGCAGGCGAAGCAGGCTGTGGCCAGCAGACCGAATTGGGCTTCTGAGATCCCGAGGTCGATGATGATCGAGTCGCTGACGGCGCTGAGTCCGTAGAGCATCAATGGCCCGGCACCGACGGCGCCCAAGAGGACCGTCAGCAGGCCTCGGCTCGGTGCCCGTTGCTCGTGTCTATCCACTCATCACTCCCCTAGTATCCTCATCCAGCATGGTAAGCGCCTGCGTGGTTGGGGTGGATTGAGTCCGAGTGGTGGCCACTTGCGAGTCAGGGCATGACACAGCCGGCGACCAGCACCGTGGCGTAGGAGTAGAACACCGAAGAGAAGACGGTGACGAAGGCGGCGAGCACGCTGGCGAGGG
>JAKDIE010000095.1 GCA_030450655.1 Ruaniaceae bacterium | reverse complement strand
CTGCAAATCGCCCGGCATGGAGCCTGCAGCGTTGATGACGATGTCGTCGTCTCCCATCAAGTCGTTGAGGGCGCCGAAGATCTCCGTTTGCGCGGGTAGCGGCTGGTTGCCTCGGTGATAGCACGCCTCCACCTCGACGTCCCACTGCTCCCGCCACCTCGAGATTTCCGCTGCGTATGACTCATCGACTCGGTAGTCAGCCAGGAGCGCCGCGAGGGCACGCAGCGCCTCCCGCGCATCCGCGACCACCATCTGCGCACCCTGCTTGACCGCATCGAACGGTTGGACGTTGATGTTCACGAATCGAACACCAGGGTTCTTGAACTGCGTCTGCGAGGCAGTGGTGAAGTCGGAGTAGCGAGTACCAATGCCGATGACCAGATCGGCGGTGTCCGCCACCCGGTTGGCAGGCGCCGCTCCTGTCGATCCGATACCACCCACGGACTGCGCGCTCTCGAAGCTGATCGCGCCCTTACCCGCCTGGGTGTCAGCAACTGGTATACCAGTCACCGCAGCCAATGCCCGGAGCTCCTCGCTCGCCGCAGAATAAATGACCCCGCCGCCGGCGATGATCATGGGACGTTCAGACGAGCGAATCGCGGAGACCGCGCGCTCGATCGCCGCACTCTCAGCCGGCGCGCGGCGAACGTACCACGTGCGATCCGCGAACATCTCGATCGGCCAGTCGAAGGCCTCCGCCTGAACATCCTGGGGGAGGGCGATGACCACCGCGCCCGTTGCCGCCGGGTCCGTCAGTACCTCCATCGCGTGCAGGAGCGACAACGGCAACTGCTCGGGCCTCTCGATCCGGTCGAAGAAGGCCGCAACCGGGCGGAAGCAGTCGGTGGCACTGACCGTGAGCGATTGCCAGTTCTCCACCTGTTGAAGTACCGGATCTGGACGCCTAGTTGCGAACTGGTCCGACGGAAACAGCAGCACCGGTATCCGGTTGGTCGTGGCGGTGGCCGCCCCTGTCACCATGTTGAGGGAGCCCGGGCCGATCGATGCGGTGCACATGAGCGCCTGCAGCCGGTTTCGCGTCTTCGCGTACGCCGTGGCCGCGTGCACCATGCCTTGCTCATTGCGCGGCATGATGTACGGCATCTGGCCGCCATCTGGAGCATGGTCCAGCTCGTTCTGCAGGAGCGCCTGCCCAATCCCTGCCACGTTCCCGTGGCCGAAGATGCCCATTGCGCCGGCGATCAGGCGCTGGCGCACACCGTCGCGTTCGCTGTGCTGGTGCACGAGGAATCTGATGATCGCTTGGCCAACAGTCAAGCGCACGGTACGGTTCGTCGCGTCCATAGCTGGGCTTTCCTTCGCAGAACAGGTGGAGGTCAGGAGGTTTCAGTCATCGGGAGCCGCACATCGACGTCGGAGTTCTCCCACATCTGGCGAATCCACGCATGCTTGGGGTCATCGGTCATCAGCCACTGGGCGCCCTCGGCCGGGCCCGCCATCACATTCAAGTAGTACAGGTCGTACCCTGGAGCCGCTGCAGACGGGCCGTGATATCCGAATGGCATGACCACGACGTCGCCGTCGTACACCTCGGCCAAGAAGTCCATTTCCCCTGCGGCGGAGGTGTAGATCCGCTGGAATGCGAAGCCGGGGGATCCGCTCGGGCTCGTGCGGATCTGATAGTAGTAGATCTCTTCGAGCTTGCGTTCGATGTCACTATGCTCGTCGTGCTTGTGCGGCGGGTACGAGGACCAGTTCCCGCCAGGGGTGAGCACTTCGCATGCCAGCAGGTGTGAGGTCGCAACTTCGTTCCCGAGAGCGTAATTGTTCACCTGACGTGAGCAGCTTCCCGTTCCACGCAGCGTCACCTGGACGTCACTTCGCGGGCAGTATCGAGGAGCCAGATCTGCACTCGCCACGGCGGCGGGGAGCGCAAAGCGTCCGCCGTCTACGCTACTGATGGTGACGCCAACGCCACGGGGGAGGTACGCGTAGTCCGTGATATCCGTCCAGATGCTCTCGCGGCCGTGGAGCACAAAGCTGAACCCGTCCCCGTGGACTGTGCAGCTCCCACTCAGCGGAAGAACGAGGAACTCGGCTTCGCCCCCCGGAACAAAGGTGCTCTCGCCCGCCAAGAGCGCGAGGACACGGATCGATGCGAACTCCCACCCTGCGCGCCGCGTCGACACATCACACTCGAAGGTCTCGTGCGCCGTTGACCCCGCCCGGATCAGGTAGGTCTCGTTGTCACTCACGGCTCATCCTCTCGGCCCATCCCGAGCTGTAGCGGGTATATCTCGACGCCGCCTCTCAGTCATTCAATGATGACGTAGACCGAGCCTACCGTCAACTATTTGTCCTAACAAAGTGTTGGCGCTATCCTGATTAGACAGCACGTGCCGTTGCGTCAATCTGTCGCGCGTGTGCTCACATCGCGATTCTGCCGGAGATGAAAATGACAGACCAGACCACCGCCAATCCACTGCTCGTCGCAACGCGTCGGTTCCCCACGGTGTTGTGGAACGACTCATCTGACCTAACGGAGCTCAGCCAGTCCATCTCCTTCGGCGCCGTGGGTGCAACCTGTAATCCCGTGATCGCTCATACGACGATCGCAGGTCACCCGGAGATCTGGAACGAACGCATTTTGGCAATCGCCGAGGACAATCCC
Source organism: Ruaniaceae bacterium (assembly GCA_030450655.1). Lineage (GTDB taxonomy): Bacteria > Actinomycetota > Actinomycetes > Actinomycetales > Actinomycetaceae > KH17. Next base: position 3,288 of record JAKDIE010000095.1, on the reverse strand, counting down.
ACCTGGGGAGAGTCCGAGATTGGGTGGCAGGCCGTACGGGACATGTCCGTTGAGGCAGCCGCACTGCTCCACCCCACGTTTGTTGCTGAGGGCGGTCGCAACGGCAGATTGAGCGTTCAGACAGATCCGCGCCTCCACCGCGATGCGCGCGCAATAGCCGATCAAGCAGAGTCATTCAACGGCCTGGCCGAGAACATCATCGTCAAAATACCCGCGACCGCCACCGGCATCGAAGCGATCGAGGATGCCACGTACCGCGGCGTTTCAGTGAACGTCACAGTCTCCTTCACAGTGGCCCAGGCGATCGCTGCGGCAGAGGCGATCGATCGCGGGCTTGCGCGTCGCGATCAGGAGGGGCTCGACACCTCCCGGATGGCACCCGTCGTCACGATCATGGTGGGGCGCCTTGATGACTGGTTGAAGCACGTCGTCGCCCGCGACGGGATCTTCCTCGACCCGGCCGCGCTCGAGTGGGCTGGGATCGCCGCGTTCAAGAGGGCGTACCGAATCTTTACGGAGCGCGGATTCCGTTCGCGGCTGCTCTCTGCGGCATTCCGCAACGTGCTGCAGTGGTCGGAGTTCCAAGGGGGCGACGTGGTCGTCTCCCCTCCCTTCAAGTGGCAGATGCTCATCAGCACGTCCGGATACGAACCAGTCGAACGCATCAGCGTTCCCGTCAATCCCGAGTACATTTCGCAACTGCAGCGCATCCCGGACTTCAACCGCGCCTACGAGCCCGATGGAATGACGCCCGAGGAGTTCCTCGGATTCGGGGCAACCAGCCGCACGCTCCGTCAGTTCCTCGACGCGGACGCCGAGTTGGACTCACTGGTACGTGATCTGATCGTTCCTGCACCTCGGTAGGGCGATGCGGACGAGATGCCACCCACCCGGGGCCTCCCGTCGTGCCGGCGAGGGGCTTAGATGCCGGTGGTCTCGCGGATGTAGGCCCGGGCCATGAGCGCATACTGAAGCGGATTCGCTTTCGCAGGATCCTGCTCCGCCTCCACCACGAACCACCCGGAGTAGTCAGAGTCCACGAATCGCCGCACCACGGGTGCGATGTCGACGCAACCGTCGCCAGGCACCGTGAAGACGCCGGCGCGCACACCATCGAGGAAGCTCATGTTCCGCTCCTCGACGTGAGCGAGAACTTCTGGCCGGATGTCCTTCAGGTGGACATGTGCGATGCGGTCGAAGTACTTCGCTGCGACCACGTCGGGATCCACACCAGCGAAGGTGAGGTGCCCCGTATCGAGCAGCAACGAGACCTTCTTTGGATCCGTACCGGCCATCAGCCGGTCGATCTCCTCGAGAGTCTGAACCCCGGTCCCCATGTGGTGATGGAAGGCGATCGTCTGCCCGGTCTCGGCCGCGATCTCACCAAGCCGTTCGAGACCGGACGTGAGCCGATCCCATTCCTCATCTGTGAAGACGGGCTTGTCAACAAACACAGGCGCGCTTGATCCTTGGATCGAGTGCCCCTGTTCCGAGACCACGATCACCGTGGCGCCCATCGCGTGCAAGAAGTCGCGTTGCTGGATGAAGGCCGCCTCCGTGACTTCGTACCGGTCAGTGGTCAAGTAAAGACTGGTCCATGCGGAAGCGACCCGCAAGCCCCTCATCTCCAACGCGCTCCTCAGAACGTCCGGGTCTCGAGGGTACTTATTCCCCACCTCCGTGCCAGCAAAGCCGGCAAGTGCCATCTCGGAGACGCACTGCTCGAACGTGTTTTCCCGTCCGAGTTCGGGCATGTCGTCGTTCGTCCACGCAATCGGCGCGATTGCGAGTTTGATTTTGCTCATCAAGTGTTCCTCTCGAGACGTCCACGCCCACGAATCCTTGTGCGGCCACCGCTGAGCTCTGTGCACCAGCGCCGAACTCTGCGATGACATCGTACCGTAGAAGCTGACAATGCCCGATCATTTCACTACATTGTTCGGACATTCTCGGCACTCCAAGCCAATTCTCACTCCGCCCACCCCGATCCCGCGCCGAAACCACCAGCCTCTCTTACCATGGCGACATGGGCTCCCTCGCATCGAACTACGCTCCGCTCGACGTCACCCTCAGCCACGGTAGTGGCGCCTGGCTGACTGATGTGAACGGCACACGCTACCTCGACTTTCTCGCCGGGTATTCGGCCGTCAACTTTGGCCACTGCCACCCCACCCTGACAGCCGCCGTGCACGAGCAACTCGACACGCTCACGTTGGTTTCACGCGCCTTCAAGCACGACCTCCTCGAACCCTTCGCCGATGCACTCACGGCCCTGACCTGCACCGAGATGATGCTCCCAATGAACACGGGGGCCGAGGCAGTCGAGACGGCGATAAAGGCGGCTCGCCGCTGGGCATACCTTGCGAAGGGCATCCCCGAGGGCACAGCAGACATCATCGTGGCGGCCAACTCATTCCACGGCAGGACCACGACCATCGTCTCCTTCTCAACGGACCCGGACGCCCGAGATCACTACGGACCCCACACCCCTGGCTTCACGATCGTGCCCTACGACGACGCCGACGCGGTGGCGGAGGCTATCACGCCGACCACCGCTGCGATCCTCGTGGAACCCATCCAAGGGGAGGGCGGCGTCATCATCCCGTCCTCGGACTACCTACCCCAACTCCGCGCTCTCGCCGACCACCACAACATTCTCCTGATCCTCGACGAGGTCCAGGCTGGTCTCGGCCGCACGGGGTACACCCTCGCCCAGCAGCGCACAGGAGTCGCTGGAGACCTCACCACGCTCGGCAAGGCTCTCGGTGGCGGAATCCTCCCAGTCTCGGCCGTGACCGGCCGCGCGGACGTGCTCGGTGTCTTCACTCCGGGCACCCATGGCTCCACCTTCGGGGGCAACCCGCTGGCCTGCCGGGTGGGGATCGCCGTCGTCCATCTCCTCGAAACCGGCGAGTTTCAAGCGCGGGCGCGGAAACTCGAGCGTCCCCTCCGCGAGCGGCTCACCGCGCTCCATGAGCGCGGCCTGATCACAGCCTTTCGGAACGTGGGGCTCTGGGCCGGGGTTGACGTCGATCCCGCTCACGGAGCGACCGCGAAGGACGTCTGCATCGGGTTACGGGATCGTGGCGTGCTCGCCAAAGACACACACGGCAGCACGATCCGCCTCGCTCCCCCGCTCGTGATCACCGAGCAAGAGCTACACACGGCAATGGACGCCTTCGAGGAGACGCTCGTCAGCACCCGCTGATTACGCGCCCGAAGTGGGCCTCACTGCTGCCAGGGGAAGGTCGAGGGGAAATCGGCATCCTTGACGCGGCTCGGAACCAC
>JAKDIE010000409.1 GCA_030450655.1 Ruaniaceae bacterium | reverse complement strand
GCACGAAAGTGGAGCCCGTTGATGCGATAAAGCGCCATAACGCATCAACCAGCTCCACTTTCGGCGTTCAGCGGCGCAGCCCCCTCCGAGGGTGGTCGAAGTTTCTCCGTTTTCCGCCCGACGGCGCCCCAAGCCCCCGGATCTTTGACCACCCTCGGGCAGTGGGCACGGGAAGAATTTGACCCAAGGGCCCTATCCTGTTATCAAAAGTGATAAAATGGGCGGATGTTACCCGATCCTGGTCCGCTTCCACACGCGGATGACACATCGAAACGGGGCCGCTTTCCTGCGCACGAAGACGCGCGCGCGGATTCGCAGCCTTCTCCGCGCCAGATGGACGAACTCGATCCGATACTCGTGGAGGTACTCGAGTCTGCCGCGCGTCTGCAGGAGTTGATTCCCGAGGCCGTCCTGGTGGGCGGTTCTGCCGCTGCTTTCTACGCCGGCCACCGCAGATCGTTCGATCACGGTCATGTCATCCAGGATCTGCGGGATAGGTTCGAACTCGTCCTCGATGCTCTGGAACGGGAACCGGACTGGGTGATGAAGCGCGTGACGCCCGGAAAGATTATTCTCGGTGAGCTGGGCGAGATCGAGGCGGGCGTCCGCCAGCTCATCAGGACGGTGCCGCTGGAGACCGTTGAGATCCTTCTGCCGAGCGGGCGCTCGCTGCGGGTCCCCACGCAAGAGGAGACGGTGCGAATCAAGGCGTTCCTCATCGTCAAACGGAACCAGGTACGCGATTACCTCGACGTTGCAGCGCTCTCGGCCCGGTATGGCACTGGCACTACAGCGCGCCAACTCTCTCAGATCGACCGGTACTACAGCGACAGCACGAAGGACGGGACGCCGGTGGCCGACCAGTTGGTGCGCCAACTCGCCGATCCCCGTCCGAAGGATTCGCGGACCACTGCTCGGCTCGCGGACTACAAGGCACTGGACTCGCGTTGGCACGATTGGAACGCGGTTCGCGGGCAACTAGCGGGCCTTGCCGATCGAATAGTAGCGAGGGATTGGGAGGACTGATGCTGCAGTTTCGAAACCTCGCAGTCACCCCTGATTCGCCGGTGGCCAAGTGGGGCGTCGAAGGGATAGTGGCGGCGATTGACCGGGGCTCGCTAACCGAATGGGGCAGGATTTCTCAAGAGGTCGACGACGATCCATACGGTCCAGTCGCGCTGGACCTCGAAGAGGCGCTCGAGATCGCTGAGGATCGCGGGATCGTTGCGCTTCTGCGGAGGCGCCTCACGTCTGCTCGCGCCACGGATGCCGAGAAGCTCGCCCCGCAAATTCGGGCTTGGATCGCGGAATCGGGGCTTACACGGGCACAGGTCGCTGCGCGGATTGGGACGTCCCGGTCGCGGCTCTCCACGTACGAGACCGGCAAAGTGATGCCTTCGGCAGCCACGGCCCGGAAGATCCGGGATCTTGCAGCCCGCCGCCGGGCGCATCTGGTGTAGCCAGTGGGGTATTCCGCAAGCGCGGCACGCCAACCCTCGGGAAGCCAGCCGGCCGCCTCACCGAGGGTGGTCGCAGATTCGGCAATTTCTGCCCGACGGCGCCCCAAGCCCCCGGATCTTTGACCACCTGCGCTGTGGAAGCGAGGCGGGGTGAGGCGACCATGCGGGTGAGCGTTGCCCCATCCGCGAGAGCGCTCACGAGGTGGAGGCCGGGTGTGGGTTTCAGCTGATTCGCCGACTCCATGGAGCCGTCGTTTTCTGAGCACGAACTGCGCCACGCCGCCCACGGCTACACTCGGCGCATG
>JAKDIE010000094.1 GCA_030450655.1 Ruaniaceae bacterium | reverse complement strand
GCGTAGGGGGCGGCGGCGTCGTCGGCACGCTGCGCGATCTGCTCAAGTTCGGGTGACAGGGTGGGCATTTCTAACTCCTCAGAACGTAAAGCCGGTGGGGAAGGGATCGGACGGGTCATACAGGTACTGCGCCATGCCGGTCACCCACGCGCGGCCCGTGATCGTGGGCAGCACGGCCGGGCGGCCATCGATCACCGTCTCGCCGATCAGGCGGCCGATGAAGCGCGTGCCGATGAAGGACTCGTTGACGAAGTCCGTCTCGAGCGGCAGTTCTCCGCGGGCCCAGAGTTCGGCCATGCGCGCGGAGGTGCCGGTGCCGCACGGCGACCGAGCGAACCACCCCGGGTAGATGGCCATGGCGTGCCGCGAGTGTGCGGCCGTGGATCCTGGGGCGATGAACTCCACGTGGTGACAGTGGTTGAGGCCCTCGATGGTGGGGTGTTTCGGGGGCGCCTGCTCGTTGATGGCCTCGATGATCGCGAGTCCGGCCCGCAGGATCTCGTCCTTCCGCTCCCGCTCGAACGGAAGCCCGACGTCGTCCAGGTCCACCATGGCATAGAAGTTGCCTCCGAAGGCCATCGAGTACGGCACGGTCCCGTAGCCAGGCACCTCCACGGTGGTATCGAGCGCGTCCACGTAGCTGGGGACGTTCTCGATGGTCACCGCGTCCGCGTGGCCACCGCTCACGTGTACCTTTGCGACCACGAGGCCGGCGGGCGTATCAAGCCGGATCGTGGTGACGGGCTCGGTCACCTCCACCATGCCCGCCTCGACGAGAACGGTGGCCACACCGATCGTCCCGTGCCCGCACATGGGCAGGCAGCCGGAGACCTCGATGTAGACCACCCCCCAGTCGCAATCGGGCCGGGTTGGGGTCTGGAGAATCGCGCCGCTCATCGACGCGTGCCCGCGAGGCTCGTTCATCAGGAAGAGCCTGAGGTGATCGAGATGCTCCATGAAGTACAGGCGCTTCTCGTTCATCGTGGCACCCGGGATCTCGCCCACGCCGCCGGTGACCACGCGCGTGGGCATCCCTTCGGTGTGCGAGTCGATGGCTGTGATGACCCGTGAGGATCTCATGCGATTCTCCTTCGTTGACCCGGCCGATGCCTCAGCGCGAGGCGATGTATGCGAGCGCCTTCTCGGTGTCCCGGCGCACCCGCGCCTCGTGGTCCGCCGAGAGCGGGCCGCGCGGCGGGCGGGTCCGGCCACCGTAGCTCTGCCCGGCGATGTCGATCGAGTACTTGATGGCCTGCACGAACTCTGTCTTGCTGTCCCAACGGAACACCGTCACGAGCGCGCGGTAGAGCTCGAGCGCCTCGGTGACCTTGCCTGCCTTGACCAGATCGTAGATCTCCACGGCCTCCTTTGGGAAGGCGTTCGGGTAGCCAGCAAACCAGCCGACGGCGCCATCCACCAGCGCTTCGAAGAGCAGATCGTCCGCACCTGCCACCACATCGATGTCGCAGAGTTCCTGGATCTCCAGGACGCGGCGCGCATCGGTCGAGAACTCCTTGACGGCAACCACGTTCTCGAGCTCGTTGAGTTCGGCGATGAGATCCGGGGTCAGATCCACCTTGGTGTCGATCGGGTTGTTGTACAGCATGATCGGCAGGCCCACGTCGTTGAGGCGCGTGTAGTGCTCGATCACGTCCGCCCGGCTCGCCCGGTACATGGTGGGGGGCAGCGCGAGGACGCCATCGGCGCCGTCGTCCTTGGCATACTGCGCCCACTGCACGGCCTGGTGCCAGCCCGGCCCGTGCACGCCGGCCACCACGATGCCGCGGCCGGCCACCGTCTCCACGGCCACCTGGATAACCTTGCGGCGCTCCTCATCGGTGAGCGAGGAGTACTCGCCGAGCGAGCCGTTGGGGCCAACGCCGCGGCAGCCATTGGTGATCAGGAAGTCGCAGTGCTGCGCGAATCGCTCGTAATCGACCGCGAGACCGGCCGGTGCCGCAGCATCCTCCTTGAACGCGAGGGTGGTGGCGACGACGACGCCGCCCAGGTCGAAATTGGTGCTCATTGGGTGTTTCCTTCTCTCTGGTGTTCCTGATTCGTGATGGTCTGTGCAAGTTCTGCGATCCGCACGGGTGCGGCGATGGGGCGGGCATCGGTGCGCCCGCTCTCGGGGTGCGCCCCGATGAGTTCCTCCACGGTGCGCCCGCACATGCGCCCCTGGCAGATTCCGAGGCCGGCGCGGGTGGTGAGCTTCACCGAGCGCAGCGCGTCCTGCGCGCTCGCCTCCGCCGTGCGGCGGATCGTTCCGGCGGAGACCGATTCGCAGCGGCAGATGATCGTCTCGTCGGTCAGCCACTCAGTCCAGCCGCGCCGGATCCCGTGCGCGGACTCGAGGCGAGCGGTGAAATCGTCCGTGGCGCGGTGCCGGCGCTGGAGCGCCGCGGGGATTGGGTCATTGCTCGCGGCGGCAAGGCCCGCTATCTCCCCCTCAACGAGCGAGGAGTCGATCCCGCCGATCCCCGTGAGCTCGCCCGCGGCGTACACGCCGGGCACGCTCGTGCGCAGGGAGTCATCAACCTCCACGAAGCGGTCCGGGCGCAGGCGGCATCCCGCCGCGATCGCCAGTTCCACGCGCGGCACGAATCCGTGGCTCACGCAGAGGGAATCCGCCTCGATCGTGCGCTCGCTGCCCGGCTTCGGCGCCCAGTTCGCATCGAGATCCGCGATGGTGACGGCCTCCACGCGCCCGTCTCCGTGCGCGGCCACCACGCCCTGCCCGAGGTGATAGGGGATGCGGTGGCGCACCTGGCCGGTCACATACTCAGTCAGTTCGCCCATCTTGTGGCTGGCGCGGGCGAGCCCCCACGGCTTCGGGAGCCACCCGCTCGCGAGGTTGGCGAGCGTGGCGGCCTCAAATACGCCGACGACGCCCGCCCCTACCTGGCTCAATGACGCGGCCACGGGCAGCAGGAACGGCCCGGCACCGGCAACCACCACCCGGCGGCCGATCGCCACCCGCTCGGACTTCGCGAGGGCCTGGGCGGCACCGGCCGTCACCACGCCCGGCAGCGTCCAGCCCGGGAACGGGAGCGATCGATCGTGCGCGCCGGTGGCAAAGATGATCGATTCGGCGGTGAGCGTGTGCGGCTGGCGGCCGGGCCCGTCCACCGGCCCCTCGAAGGCGTGGACGCGCAGGGTGCCCTCGGCGCTGCGGTCGATCGCCCACACCTGGGTGGAAGTGAGGATGCGCACGTCCGTGTCCTGTGAGAGTTGCTCCCGCATCGCCGCGAACCGGCCCCAGCCGTGGTGCAGCACCTCTTCGCGCGCGCCCGCGCGGGCCTCGGGAAGGTGGCGCCAGTACTGGCCCCCCACGGCGTCGGCGGAGTCCACCAGTGTCACCTGTGCGCCGCGGGATCGTGCCGCGCGCGCGGCGGCGAGGCCCGCCGGCCCGGCCCCCAGCACCAACACTCGCCTCACAGCGTCACCTCAGGGGCGCCGTCGGCCTGTGTCCGGACCTCGTCCCCATCGTGCACGCGGCGCATGCACGCGCGCACGTCCCGCGTCTCGCCCACGGTCACGATGCAGTCGAAGCACACGCCGATGCCGCAGAACACGCCCCGCGGCTCACCCGCCGTGGTGGAGCGCCAGGAGGTGCGGCCGGTTGCCAGGAGTGCCCCGGCGATGGTCTGGCCTTCGAGCGCGGTGACGTGTTCGCCGTCGAGCGTGAATGAGATTGGGAGGGACTGCCGCGGCTGCACCGCGTCATCAGCGGCGGGCACCATGAAGCTCGTCATGCCGCCTCCCCGAGCACGGCCGGGCGGTCCACCCGGAACGGTGTGGGGTCAATGGGTGCGGGCTGGCCGTCCGCGAGCGCGGTGATGATCTCCGCCGTGGAGACGGAGAGTGCGATGCCGGCGCCCTCGTGACCGGAGGCGTGCCACAGCCCCGGCAGCCGCGGATCCGGGCCGATGAGCGGCAGGTGATCCGGCACGTACGGGCGGAAGCCGAGGTATGTGCGCATCACGGCGGTCTCGGCGAGGAACGGGAAGACTCGCAGCGCCTTCAGCGCCAGTTCCTGCAGCACTTCCACGCGCAGGCTCGCGTCGAAGCCCACCTGCTCGCGGCTCGATCCGATGAGGACCGTGCCGCCACGCGTGGACTCGATCACGCTTGAGGTCTGCAGCACGGCATCCTTCGATTGCGTGGCGCCGAAGTAGTCGCCGTCGTAGACCTTGTGGAACACGCGCTGCGGCATCCGTGTGGTCACCAGGACCATCCCGCGGCGGGGGCGGATGTCGATGGGCGCGCCGAGCAGTTCGGCAACTTCGCCGGACCACGGCCCGGCTGCGTTGATCACCATGTCCGCGCGAAGCTCGTGGCGATCGGTGCGAACGCCCATCAAGCGGCCGTTTTCGATGAGGCCACTCGTCACGGGGGTGTGGGTAAGGACCGCGGCGCCCGCGCGGCGTGCGGATCGCAGCATGGCCTCGGCAGCGATGACAGGCTCTAGCTGCGCGTCTTCGGGGTAGTGGATCGCCACAGTGATGGCGGGATTGAGCCAGGGCTCCAGTTCGAGGGCGTCCGCGATCGCGATCTCGCGTGCGTCGACTCCGGCCGCGCGTTGCGAGGCGGCGAAGGCGCGCAGTGGCTCGGCGCCGGCCTGTGTGGTGGCGACCACGATGCCGCCCTTGGTCTCAAACTCGATGTCCGGGAAGCCAGGCCCGGCCTCGTCTTGCAGTTCGGCCGCGAAGGAGCCCCACCGGGAGCGCGCGTGTTGGGCGAGGGCGAGTTCCGGCCCAGGGCCCTTGTCCGAGACGAGGAGATTGCCCTCGCCGTGAGAGGTGGTGCCGGAGACCGCGCTGCCCCGCTCGAGTACCGCCACGCGGCGCCCGGTCAGCGCGAGGGCGCGGGCGCAGGCGGCACCCACGATGCCCGCACCAACGACGATTGCGTCGTATCCGCGGGGCTCGACAACTGCGCGTGACATGACAGTAATATGTCACATATCTCTAGGTTTGGTCAACGCCGCGAGGGCCCTCTGGCGCACCCTCTGGACGGCCCGACCACACGCCCACCACGTGGCCGATGTGGCGCGTCATGAGAGCGCGGGCACCCGGGGAGTCACCCTCCGCGAGGAGTCGCAGGAGTTCCAGATGCTCGTGCGCGGATACGGCTAGTTGCCCCGATTCGAGCAAGGCACGCAATCCCGAGAGTCGGGTGCGCGAGCGCAACTCTGCGACCACTTCAACGAGGATTTCGTTGCCGCATAGCCGCAGTAGCGCAAGGTGGAAGCGCAGGTCAGCCTCGAGGTACGCACCCAGATCGCCGCGGTCTGCGCCGTCCACGATCTGTTGCGCCAGCACCGTGAGCGAATCGAGTTGATCGTGAGGGAACCTGCGGGCCAGCGCCTCGATTGCAGGGGACTCTAGCAGTTGGCGCACCTCCGCGAGATGCGCGAGCTCCTCGTCACTCACCTCGGTGACGCGGAAGCCCTTGTTCTTTACCGCCTCGACGAAGCCGCGCCGCTCAAGTTCAAGCATCGCCTCGCGAACCGGGGTCGCCGAGACGTCAAACTGTGCCGCGAGGGTGGGGACCGAGACCATGGACCCCGGCTCCAACTGGCCAGAGACGATCAGCGCCGCGAGTGCCCGCTCAACGGACTCTCGGATACTGAGCGCCGCCGCAACGGGCTCGAGCTTCAGACTGACGACCACGTCCCTGCTCTCTGTGTGACACCACTGATATGGCACATATTACACAGCATTCAGTGAAATTAGAGGACTCCTCACGCACCCGCTAGAGCTCACGTACCCTTGCTGCATTCCTGCCCTGGGGGAGTTCCGTCAGATAGCGCCGCGTGAGGAGCCGCATTCATTGTACCCGGCGAACCAGTCGATGCGATTCCATGGGGGCAGTGGTGTGCTCCGAGAGGTGCTCGCAGAGGTTCGTCCTGCCTGGATGGCAGCGAGCCTTGCCCGCGG
>JAKDIE010000408.1 GCA_030450655.1 Ruaniaceae bacterium | reverse complement strand
CTGCGCGCGGAATCGATCGAGAGCAGGTTTGAACGCAGCTCGTTGGCCAGGTCGAGAGCGCGTGTGGTCACCGTGCTCGGCGCGTAGTCCACGTCGAGTTCGCCTTCCCACGTCTCGACGATTTGGGACATGATCTGCCAGGCAGCCGCGCGGGTGATCAGAGAGGAATCCGGGTCCGCACCGATTCGCAACGCGTGATCCCGCACGAGCGCGCCCGCGAATGAGTCATAGGTGGAGATGACCGGCGAGCCGCCGTCGTCCTCACGTCCGAAGGCCTGCCGGGCTGCGGCAAGTGCACCGCGTACACGCTCAGCAAGCTCCCGCGCCGCCTTACGAGTGAAGGTCAGGCCCAACACTTCATCGGGTGCCACCAGCCCATTGACCACGAGGTAGACCACTCGGCCAGCCATGGTCGTCGTCTTCCCCGATCCCGCACCGGCCACCACGAGACCTGGGGTGAGGGATGCCTCAATGACCGAGGCCTGCTCGGCGGTGGGTTCGTAGTCCTTGAGAGCGGCTGCAATCTCGGCCGCGCTGATCATCCGGCGCATCGCGAACCCTCCTCCATGGCGGGGCATGACGTGCGCACAGGGCAATGGGAGCACCCCGGGTTCAGCACGGGCACGAAGGTGCCGGATCTCATCGCGATCAGCGCGTGATCGAAGCTCTGCCGGATGATCCCACCGTCCTCAGGGAGTGGTGGCTGCCCACGTAATGCGGCCGATTTCCGTGAAGGAGAGACATAGACGAGCCGGGCCCCCACGGCCCGCTCTCCAAGAGCGAGCTGGTACGTGCCGAGTTGCATGTCCTCGACCACCTCGTTCGTGCTCTTGGCTGCCTTGCCCGTCTTCAGGTCCGCAACTCGCACGCCCCCGTCCACGTGCTCGAGACGGTCCACGCGGCCCACGATCCGCACCGTTCCGAGATCGACGTCGATGGGGACCTCGGTCTCGACCTCGCCGGGCACTCCCGCCACGTAACCGGCGTACAGCGAGATCATGCCGCGCGCGCTGTCCAGTTCGCGACGCGCCACCCAGCCCTCGGGAAGCTGCAGTTCATCGAAACGCCGTTCAAGCTCGGCAAGCATCTCGGCCTCCTGCCCATGCGGATACTCTGCGGCGATCTCGTGGATGAGGGTGCCGATGCTCGCCTCGATTCTGGAGGCTTCGCGGCCTCCGGCCGATTGCAGCGCCCAGCGCAGGGGGCACCGAATCGCAAGCTCAACCTTCGAGGGGGACACGCTCGCGATGGCGAGCGGCTGGAGGCTACTCGGCTGGGGCACCCCCGCCCACTCGGAGGGGTGCGCACCGGCCACGCCACGCTGGGCGAGTACCGCCAGGAGTTCCGCAGAATCCGATCCGGGATTCTCGTCAAGATCCGCGCGGAGCGCCGCCACAAGGCCACGCAGGTCGAGACGCTCGATGCTCGCCGGAGCCTCGGCGCCACCAGTGCGACGCGCCACCGCATCGAACATGACTGAGGGTACGGAATCGTCATCGCGCACCGCCGTCACCACCACGTTCCGGCTCGCGCGGGATAGTGCTGCCGCGAAGAGACGCCACTCATCATCTAGTACAGCGCGGCGCCGATCGCTCTCCCGCTCGACTCCGAGACGCCCGAGTTCGAGATCGGCGAGCTGATTCGATCGCAGCAGGCTATCTCGCAACCGCGGATCGGGCCATCGCCCATCCTGCACGCCCGCTATCACCACCACCGGCCACTCGCGCCCGGCGGCCTCCGCCGCGGTGAGCACCACCACGGATTCGCCGCGC
>JAKDIE010000407.1 GCA_030450655.1 Ruaniaceae bacterium | reverse complement strand
GCCGCGGAGACCCCCTCCTGATCCAGAATCCATCGCAGCGCGAACTGGGCCGGGGGGGCGCCGTCGGGCACAATTTCCGTGAACTCGCGGGCGGCCTCCACCCCTGCGGCGTACGGCACCCCCGAGAATGTCTCGCCCTGGTCGAAGGCTTCGCCGTGGCGGTTGTACGTGCGGTGATCGGAGGCGTCGAACGTGGTCTCGGCGGTGAAACGGCCCGTGAGCAGACCACTCGCCAGAGGGACGCGCGCGATGATCCCCACCCCTGCGGTCCGAGCCGCGGGGAGCACCTCCTCGAGCGGCTTGCGGCGGAACACGTTCAGGATGATCTGGATCGTGGCGACCCCGGGGTACTGCAGCGCGGTGAGTGCCTCGTCCACGGTCTCCACCGAGACGCCGTAGTTGCGGATCCAGCCATCCGCGATCATCTCTTCAAGCGCGTCGTAGACGGCGGGCGTCGAGTAGACCGGTGTGGGCGGGCAGTGGAGTTGAGTCAGGTCGAGGGTCTCGACGCCGAGGTTGCGCCGCGAGCGCTCGGTCCAGGCGCGCAGGTTCGCCCGGGTGTAGGTCTCGGCCACGAATGGGTCCGCCCGGCGTCCGAGCTTGGTCGCCACCACGAACGAATCGTCGCGGCGCTCGCGTAGGAACGCGCCCACGAGCTCTTCACTGTGGCCGTCCCCGTAGACGTCCGCCGTGTCGAAGAAGGTCACCCCGCCGTCCGCGGCAGCGTGCAGCACCGCGCGGGCATCATCGTCCGAGACGCTCCCCCAGTCACCACCGAACTGCCAACAGCCCTGCCCAATGGCGCTGATCTCGCGCCCCGTCTTGCCAAGAATCGAATACCTCATGCCCTCAGGTTAGGCCGTGACTCGGCATGCTCCCGCCACGCGCGCGGCGGCGTGTGAGCACCCGTGATCTCCGGCGCCACCTCGTGACCTCAGCGCCGAGCAGTTCTATGCTCGATTCATGACCGAGACCTACGATGTCGATCCTCACTCCGAGGCGGGAACAAGCCCGGATTTGCGCGTCATGCTGGATTCGCAGCGGGAGTCCTGCCCCGTCCACCGTGCGGCCGACGGCACCGTCACGCTCCTCGCGCACGCGGACGTCCGCGCCGCCGCGCTCGAACCCGAGACCTTCTCGAGCGCCGTCTCCGCGCACAGGGCGCTACCCAATAGCCTCGACGGCGCCGAACACCGGGCGTACCGCGCCCTCATCGACTCCTATATGACGCCCGAGGAGGTGGCGGACCAGGAGGCGCAGTGCCGCGAGCACGCCTACGAGATCGTCGCGGCGCTGCCCCGCGGTGCCACCGTCCGGACCGTGCTGGACATCGGCACACCGTTCGCCGTGCGCACCCAGAGCACGTGGCTCGGCTGGCCCTCGGAGATCGAGGACGAGCTCGTTGACTGGATGGCCGAGAACCGCGAGGCCTCCCGCTCGGGCGATCGTACTCGGCTCGCCGAGGTGGCTGAGAGTTTTGACGCCATCATCATGCGTCTCCTCGATGCCCGGAGGGACGGCCCGCCCTGCGACGTCACGGCTCGCCTTATGCGCGAAACGATCGATGGGAGGCCGCTGCCCGATTCGGAGATCGTCTCGATCCTGCGCAATTGGACGGCCGGGGATCTCGGCTCTCTCGCGGCATCCGTGGGCGTGATCGTGCACCACCTGGCAACCGACGTGGCACTGCAGGGCTACCTGCGTCAGCTCGTGGCGGAGGCTAGGATCCAGGACTTCGAGGACGCGGTGGAAGAGATCCTCCGGATCGATGACCCC
>JAKDIE010000093.1 GCA_030450655.1 Ruaniaceae bacterium | reverse complement strand
ACGAGATGGAGTCCCTGTTCCGCACGCGCGGCGGCGGCGTCTCCTCTGACGTCGAGACCACGATTGTGCCGCAGCTGCTGGCGGAGGTAGACGGCGTCGAGGCGCTGAGCAACGTGGTCATCATCGGCGCCTCGAACCGTGAGGACATGATCGATCCGGCCATCCTGCGCCCAGGTCGCCTCGATCTCAAGATCCGGATCGATCGACCAGACGAGACGGGTGCCCGCGAGATCTTCACGAAATATCTCACGCCGGATCTGCCCCTCCGCCCGGATGAGGTAGCACGCCACGGAGGGATCCTTAAGGCCGTCGATTCGATCATCGATGTGACGGTGCGCGCGTTGTACGCTGCGAGCCCCTCCACCGCCTGCGCGGAGGTCACGTTTACGGATGGCGAGCGTGCCACGCTCTACGTGCGGGACTTCGTCTCGGGTGCGATGATCGCCGGAATCGTGGACCGCGCGAAGAAGTCCGCCATCAAGGACCTACTCGCGGGTGGCGAGAGAGGTATCGCGACAGAGCATCTACTCAAGGCGCTGGCCGCAGAGATCTCCGAGAATGAGGAGTTGCGCATCGGTGCGGACCCCGCGCGCTGGTCCCGCATCCTCGGGGGCAGGAGGCCCATTGTGGCCGCCCGGCCACTGCGTGCGGAGGTGACGCCGTGAGAGTGATGGGCATCGAGACCGAATACGGAATCCTTGATCCGGCGAACTCCTGGGCCAATCCCATGGAGATGTCCGCCGCGATCGTGATGGCGTACTGCTCGCGCAATCCGCACGCGGCGTGGGACTACGTGGGGGAGGATCCGCTGAACGATGCACGCGGGTACCGGCTCCCGCGCGCGGCGGCGGATCTCTCGCAGCTCACCGATTCCCCGGTGCTGCGGGCGGGCGCTCCCGGGGCGGTGATTGGCAACGGCGCGCGCTTCTACGTGGACCACGCACACCCCGAGTATTCCTCGCCTGAGGTGACGAACGCCCGGGATGCGCTCACGTGGGATCGGGCCGGAGACGAGATTGCCCGCGCCGCCATGGACGCCCTGGTATCCGAGGGCCGCGAGATCGTGCTGTACAAGAACAATGTGGACGGCAAGGGTGCCTCGTACGGCACCCACGAGAACTACCTGGTGGATCGCGCGGCCACCTTCCACGAGATCGCCTACCGGCTCACCCCATTCTTCGTGACGCGTCCCCTCGTGGTCGGATCTGGGCGCGTGGGCCTCGGCCAGAAGTCGCAGGAGCCGGGCTTCCAGATCTCGCAGCGCGCCGATTACGTGGAGAACGATATCGGGCTGGAGACCACGTTCAATCGCCCCATCATCAACACCCGGGACGAGCCGCACGCGAATCCCGAGCGGTATCGCCGCCTGCACGTGATTGGTGGGGACGCGAACCTCTTCGACGTGCCCACATACCTGAAGTTCGCCACCACATCGATGGTTCTCACACTCATCGAACGCGATCTCTTCCCGCTGGCGATGGACACGATCGCGCTCAGCGCCCCCGTGGTGGACTGCTGGGGTGTGAGCCACGATCCCTTCGAGCACGTTCTTTCCACAATGACAGGACGCGCGACGGCGCTCGATCTCCAGCGCATGTACCTGGACCTCGCCTCCACCCACCTGGCAGGGGAGGACCCAGAGATCGATGTGGCGCTCGCCCTCTGGGACGAGGTTCTGACGGGCCTGGCCACGGATCCGGATTCCATGGCGGACTGTGTGGAGTGGGTCGCAAAGCGCCAGATACTCGAGGGCATGCGCCAGCGCGCCGGCACCAATTGGGCGGATCCACGGCTGGCCGCGCTGGACCTGCAGTGGGCGGATTTGCGGGCGGGATCCGGGATTGTCCCGCGCCTGGATGCGGCCGGGAGGGTGCGCCGTCTTGTCTCCGCCGCAGAGGTGGCGCACGCCGCCGTCGAACCTCCCCGCGACACCCGCGCCTATCTGCGCGGCACGGCGGTGACGAAGTTCGCGCTGCGCGCGGCAAGTTGGACCTCCCTCGTCGCTGAGATGCCGGCGCTCACGCGCATTCCACTGGGTGATCCCCTTACCGGTACGGCCGCCGAGATCGGTAGGCTGGAGACCGTATCGGACCTGCATGCGGAGTTGAGGAGCAGATGAGCAGCCAGGAGTTTGCCCGGAGTTCACGGCGTGAGGACACGCCCCCACCGGAGCTTCCTGCGCCACAGGCCGCAGCTCAGACGACCTCCGTGGACAGCCTCCTCGACGAAATCGATTCGATCCTCGTGACGAACGCGGAGTCATTCGTTCAGGGCTTCGTGCAAAAGGGCGGGCAGTGATCCCACGCCGCATCTGGGGCGTGGAGACCGAGTACGGACTCACCTGCGCCTCGCTCGATGGTGGAGTGCCGCCGATTGATGCGGACGAGGCGGCACGGTACATGTTCCGCCCCGTGGTGGCCAGCGGCCGCTCCACGAACGTGTTCCTGAAGAACGGGGGGCGCCTCTATCTTGACGTCGGTTCACACCCCGAGTACGCAACGGCCGAGTGTGACACACTCCCGGATCTACTCGCCCAGGATCGTGCCGGCGCCGAGATGCTCGCGGAGCTTGCCGATGCGGCCTCCGTGGAGCTCGAGGCACAGGCAGTGCGCGGGCGCCTGCACCTCTTTCGCAACAATGTGGACTCCGCCGGCAACTCATTCGGGTGTCACGAGAACTATCTTGTGCGCCGTCGCCCCGATTTCCCAGCCATGGTGGCCTCGCTGATCCCATACTTCGTGAGCCGCCAGATCGTCGTTGGGGCGGGGCATCTGAGTGGCGACACGCTCGCGTTCTCGCAGCGCGCCACGCAGACCTGGGACGCGACAAGCTCCGCCACCACGCGCTCCCGTCCGATCGTCAACACGCGCGATGAGCCCCATGCCGATGTCGACAAGTACCGGCGCATGCACGTCATCGTGGGCGATTCGAACATGGCCGAGGGTTCCACCCTGGTCAAGGTGGCGGCCACAAATCTCGTTCTTGCGGCTGCCGAATCGGGTGCGCGATTTGGCCTCGAGCTCTCCGATCCGATGCGCGCGATCCGTGAGTTTTCTACCGATCTGACCGGCACCGTGACGGCGGAGCTCACAGATGGCAGGCGCATGACTGCGGCTTCCATTCAGCGCTACTACCTGGACGCCGTCGCCGAACTCGCCACGGAGCCGTGGCACGCTCTCGCGGTGGATTTATGGCGGCGCGGCGTGGACGCGGTGGCTAGCGGCCAGCACGACGCAGTGGATACCGAGTTGGACTGGGCGATCAAGCGGAAGCTGTTCATCGGATACGGCGCTCGCCCCGGTGCGTCGAATGCCGGGCTCAAGCGGCTCTCGTTGGCGTACCACGATACGACTGAGAGGCTTCGCGAACGCATGGAGGCGGGCGGGCTCATCCGGCGCTTCACCACGCCGGAGGCCGTGCGGCACGCCGGGGAACATCCTCCTGCGACCACCCGCGCCGCACTTCGTGGCGCGTTTGTGGGCGCTGCGCAGGATGCCCGGCGCGATCACGCGGTGGATTGGATGCATCTCAAGCTGGCGGATCCTTCCCAACGCGCCGTGGTTCTGCTCGATCCCTTCGCCACAGAGGATGCGGCGGCGGCTACCTTGATTGCGGCGGCGCGATCGTGAGGGGCGCCGTACGGGCATGCGCCGCAGCGATTCTCGCCCTGAGCCTGGCGGCATGCGGTGGACCCGCAGAGCCGGAGGTGCCAGCCGCTCCCTATACGGTCGCCGGGGAGATCGGTGGCGTTCCTACCCTGGTACTCGCGAAGTCGATCCCGATGAGCGAGCCGTCGTGGGAGACCGTCGTGGTGGGGCAGGGCCCGCAGATCGTGGACGTGGCACTCCTGTCAATCTCGACCTTCTCGGGGCTCGATGGCACGGCCGAGGGGGATCTCGCGATCCCTGCCCTCGTGGATCTTGAGGGCGCGGAGATCGATGAGGGGCTTCTCGAACTACTTCAGCGCACCACCGAAGGATCGCGCATCATTGCGACTCGTGCGGTCGATACCGAGGTGGGTGAACGGATGGAGATCGTGGTGATCGACGCCTTGCCCACGAGATACACGGGCACGCCGGTCGAGGTGGATTTTGGGGCAGAGGATCTGCCGATCATCGGGCAGGAGGACGATGGCCGGCCCACGGCGAGCGTCTCCGAAGGTGCCACTGAGCCGACCAGCCTGCGCGTGGTACCGCTGGCGAAGGCCGAGGGTCGGCAGGTGCGTCCCGGGGACACCGTCTACGCTCAGTACACCGTGTGGACGTGGGACGCGGGGGAGGTGTACGCCTCGACATGGCAAGACGGCGCGGTCCCGGGCCCCGTCGAGATTGACGAGACGTTCCCCGGCCTGCGCGATGGCGTGTTGGACCAGAACCTCGGCTCGCGCGTCCTCATACTTGTGCCGCCGGAACTCGGCATTGGGACGGACAGCCTCGTGGCCGTCGTCGACATTCTCGCTATTGGGAGGACACAATGAGTGTTGCAATCCGGGTGATTCCGTGCCTGGACGTCAAGGACGGTCGGGTCGTCAAAGGCGTCAACTTCGCCGGGCTCCGCGACGCCGGAGATCCGGTCGAACTCGCCCATCGCTACGATGCCGAGGGTGCCGATGAGCTGACGTTCCTCGACGTCTCGGCGTCCGTGGAGGGCCGCGGCACCATGCTAGAGATGGTGCGCCGCACGGCCGAGGAGATCTTCGTGCCCCTCACCGTGGGTGGGGGAGTCCGGTCCGTATCCGATGTGGACGAACTGTTGCGCGCTGGGGCGGACAAGGTAGGAATCAACACCTCTGCCGTGCTGCGACCGCAGGTGATCAATGAGATCACGGACCGTTTCGGTTCGCAGGTGCTGGTCCTCTCGCTCGACGCGCGCCGCGCAGCGGGAACCCCGTCTGGGTACGAGGTCACCACCCACGGTGGGCGCACCGGCACGGGCATCTGCGCTGTGCAGTGGGCGCGTGAGGCGGCAGAGCGAGGCGTGGGCGAGGTGCTGCTGAATTCGGGGGATGCCGATGGGACCAAGGAGGGCTTCGATCTGGAGATGATCAGGGACGTGCGTGCCGCCGTCAGCGTGCCCCTCATCGCCTCGGGTGGGGCCGGTCAAGTGGCGCATTTCGTTCCGGCCGCACAGGCTGGTGCGGATGCGGTGCTCGCAGCCTCCGTGTTCCACTTTGGATTGTTTACGGTCGCAGAGGTCAAGGCGGCCTTTGCGGCGGCAGGTCTCCCAGTGCGAGGAGCGGGCCGTGGATCTCAAGCTTGATCGTGACGGACTGCTACCCGCGGTCATCCAGGATGCCTCCAGCCGCGAGGTGCTAATGGTGGGTTACATGGATCCCGAGGCGCTGCGCCGCACCCGCGAAGAGGGGCGCGTGACGTTCTGGTCCCGCTCCCGCCAGGAGTACTGGCGCAAGGGAGATACCTCCGGCCACGTGCAGTACGTCAAGCGCGTCCGCATCGACTGCGACGGTGACACAGTGCTGGTCGAGGTGGAGCAGATCGGCCCCGCGTGCCACACGGGGGCGGCCACCTGCTTCGAGGCTGGCGGGGACCTGGAGATCAGTCGATGAGCGGCGCCACCCTGTCGCTGGACGAGTTCCGCGCAATAGCGGCTTCCCATCACCGGGTGATCCCCGTGGCGCGGCGCGTGCTCGCAGAGGACCTGACCCCCACTGGCGTCTACCGTCGCCTCGGCGGGGGCCCCGGCTCGTTCATCCTCGAGAGCGCCGAGCACGGCAACTGGGACAGGTGGAGCTTCGTGGGCATCCGCTCCCGCGCTACCCTGCTCTCGCTGGACGGCACCGCGCGGTGGCTTGGGGACGTGCCGGCCGGGCTGCCCACCGAGGGCGAGATCCTCGAGGTGATGCGCGAGACGCTGCGCGTGCTCGCCACCCCCACCCTTCCCGATCACCCGCCCCTCACCGGCGGGATGGTGGGTGCACTTGGCTGTGATTTCGT
>JAKDIE010000406.1 GCA_030450655.1 Ruaniaceae bacterium | reverse complement strand
GAGCCACGCTAAGATCGCATCCGCCTCCGCATTCTGCCCGGTCGCACCCATGCGGCGGTATGCGCGGAGGGCCATCGCGAAGGCGGGTGCCTCTTTCGAGACGGCCGTGAGCCGTTTCTCAAGCAGCGCCTCGGTCCGTGCCTCAAGCTCAGAGGCGTCGATCTCCCCGGACTTCTGGACGTCCTCACTCAGCACATAGAGCCATCCGTCCACAACGTCGCCGAATGCCCCGCTCGGAACGCCGGGTGTCGCGAGGTTCTCCACGATGCGGAGGTAGACCTTCTCCAACTTGTATAGGGGCGTCTCGGTCTCGGAGATCTGGATCTCCGCCGTCGCGAAGCTCTGCCTCTTGGCGCGCTCAGTCAGCCAGCGTGAAAAGAAGGTCTTGCCCGATCCGTAATCACCACGGACGGCCTTGAACTGCGCCGCACCCTGCCGCACCGCATCGAGCTCGTCATCGATCGCCGCCTCAAACCTCTCAAGCCCCACCGCCATCACGTCGAGGCCCTGCTGCGGCACGGTACCGCGGCGCAAGGCATCGATGATCTCTCGGCGCCGCCGTGGACTGATCGTGAGCTCTGCCATCACGAGACCCCGAACTGGTCCTTGAGGAGCTCCACATCGAGCCTCAGCGTCTCTCCGTCACTATCGACAGAGAGGATCTCGTAACCCTCCACGTTCAGGACGCGTCTGACGACGGCGAGTCCCTGCGCGATCGTAGTGAGCGGTATTCCGGCCGCCGCAGCGACGGTGTTCTGGTGAGCGCGTCCAGCGCGCTCCGTGAGCGTCCGGAGCACAGCCTCGACGAGATGGGCGGACGCCGCACGGCCAGCGAGACGCACCTGATCTGCGAACACGCTCGATTCGAGCACGCGAGCAACAACGTCAACCGGCTGTGACGGGGAGGCGGGCAGGTTCTCGAGCTCAAAGAGTCCCGGTCCCGCCGGATCCACAACGAGCTTCTTGCGCGATTTCCTCGGTGCTGCAGGAGCCTTCATGGGAGTCTCTGCCGCGGCGGCAATGACTGGATCGTTCCACCACCCTGGGGTCTGCGGTGGCGCCGGTTCCCATCCAAGAGGTCCGGAATTGGCGAGCGACCGTTGGAATACGAGGACCGGCACCGTCAGCTCAGCGAGCGCTGCCCCACCGTGGTAGCCAGCGCGGGTTGCTCCATAGCGCGCGTCCTCGCGCCACAGCAGCACGATCTCATCGCAGTCCTGAGCGATACGTGGTCCGCTCACGAGCACTTCACCGTCCACGGGTGGCCCCGACGACGCCGGGCGCCATCGCGAGTCGCCACCCGGAACGGCGGGCAGCATGGTGGTTCCACGCTCGACGACGTGCCCATGGTCGGAGGTGAGGATCACGGCGCGGCCGGCGATGGAGGCCGCGTTGAGGAGCGCCCGGAGAGGTTGGAGATCGTCCATCGTCCACGTCCGGGTGGAGGTGTCATTCTTATGCATCGCATCGTCGATGGCGTTGATCACCACTCCCACCACGGGGACTGCTCGATCCGCAATAGCATCGGCGACTGCGGCGGCAAGTTGGGCTCCGCCAGCCGCGCGAAGTTCGCCTTTGTGGAACACCCTCGACTTTGGGAAGGCTGCGGCAAGGCCGCGCTTCTCGTCAGCGGAATCTCCGCTCCGGATCGTCCCGCAGAACAGGCTCGTGCGCGAACTCCCCGTCAATGATGGCAGCGCGGCAGCCGCAGCGAGACGCCGCTTCGAGGCAGAGGGCACCCACTCGACGAGACCCGAGCGCCCCACCTCGCTCGCAATGTCGAT
>JAKDIE010000405.1 GCA_030450655.1 Ruaniaceae bacterium | reverse complement strand
CGCCGAGCATCTTTCCGCCGATCTTCGAGACGAAGAACAGCGCGATGCGACGGCCGAGGCCCGTCTTGATGAACCCGCGCGAGATCAGGAACGCCATCACGATCAGCCAAATCGTGCCATTACTGAAGCCCATCAGTGCGAACGGAGCTCCGGGCTCCGGCGCGGTCAAAGGCACTGTTCCCGTGAGGATGCAGACCAGCATTCCGATGACGGTCACCGCCCCCATCGGCAACGGTTTGGCGATGATGGCCACGATCGTCGCAACGAAGATGGCCAGCATGTGCCACGCCTGCGCGGTGACGCCTTCGGGGCCAGGAACGAACCAGATGATCAGGCCGACGGCGATGGGCACGATCGCTTGCACGAAAGGAGAGCTGCCGTGCTTCTTGCCCGTGCTGCGTTTCATTGTCGGAGTGGTTGTCACCGCACTACTCCTGTGCAAGCGCGGAGATCGCGGGTGACGTCGCGAGACAGGCGACGGCCTGCCAGTTCGAGACCGCCTCGTTCACGATGCTCGCCGCCTCACCCACGTAGTCCACGGCGACGATCAGCGTCTCTGGTAACAGTGCGGAGACACCCTGCTCCTGGGCAACCGCAGGCATGACCGAGTGGAGCGTCTCACCCTTCTCCCGGGCGCGAGTCGCGGCCTCGTAGACCAGATCGTGTGCGCGCTCGCGGCCGAGAGCTGGAGCCAACTGGATCATCATTGCCTCCGCCATGATCAGCCCACCATCGAGCTCAAGGTTGCACCTCATGCGCTCGGTGTCTACCCGCATTTCCTCGGCCACCACTATCGCCTCGTTGAGGGTGGCCCCTGCCAGGCATCCGAGGGTGGGGATCAAGAGCCACTCACCCTGCCACTCGCCCGCAGCGCGCTCGTGGCCGGACTCTTGGATCCGAACGAGCGCCGAGGCGAGCGATCCCGCAACTGTCGCCACGCCAATCATGAGCTCGGAACTGATCGGATTGACCTTCTGCGGCATCGTTGACGACGCCCCACGGTGGCTGTTGTAGGGCTCGAACACTTCACCAACCTCGGTGCGCGAGAGGTCAACGACGTTGCGGCCGAACTTGGCGCACGTTCCGGCGATCGTGGCGCAAATCCATCCGTACTCGGACAGAAGATCACGATCGACGTGCCACGGCACCTTGGCATCGGCGAGGCCGAGAGCGCCCGCCATGGCCGCACGGGTCTTCGCGGACATGGGGCCTTCGGCCGCATTCGTGCCGGCTGCGCCATACAGAGAGATCACGGCGAGCCTGCGGTGCGCCTCCTGGAGGCGCTCGCGCTGCCGGCGCACCTGGTCGAGCAGGGTCGCGAGTGTTGCACCGAACGTGGTGGGGACCGCCTGTTGGGCGTGCGTGCGGCCGGGCATCACAGCATCGGCATACTCCTCGACGCGTTGCGCGAGAGCATCACCGAGGCGACCAAGTTGAGTGTCGAGAGCCTCGAGCGAGCGGGTCATCTGTAGGACGAGGCCCGTGTCCATGATGTCCTGAGTTGTTGCACCATAGTGCACGCGACCGTTGGGGCCCTCCGGGCAGTGCGCGGCGATCTGTCGCACGAGTCCAAGAATGGGATAGCCCACGTTCTTGGCGTCCTTCCATAACTGAACGCGGTCGATATTCTCAATGGCCGCGGCTGCCACGATGGCCTCGGCGTCCGAGTCCTTGATGACGCCGACGGACGCTTGTGCGATTGCGAGTGCACGCTCAGCGGCGAGGTATGACTCGATCGTGGAATCGGCGGAGAAGATCTCAGACTGGACTGGATCTCCTGCGTT
>JAKDIE010000404.1 GCA_030450655.1 Ruaniaceae bacterium | reverse complement strand
CCACCGAACCGAAGCAGCGGGCCCGTGCGCTCGTGGCCGTCGCCGATGCGCTCGAAGCGCACGCCGATGAGCTGGTGCCGCTCGGGATGGCCGAGACCGGCCTCACCGAGGTGCGGCTGCGCGGCGAACTCAAGCGCACGGCGGTGCAGCTGCGCCTGTTCGCGGACGTCATCGTGGATGGCTCCTATCTCGATGTGCGCATCGACGAGAAGGATCCGGGGTTCGCGCTCGGGGTCCGCCCGGATCTGCGCCGCTACCACGTGCCGCTGGGGCCGGTCCTCAACTTCGCGGCCAGCAACTTCCCGTTCGCTTTCTCCGTGGCGGGCGGGGACAGTGCTGCGGCGCTCGCGGCCGGGTGCCCCGTGATCCTGAAGGCGCACTCGGGCCACCCCGAGCTGTCCATCGCCACGGCGAAGGTTGTGGCGGATGCGCTCAGTGAGGCGGGCATGCCCGAGGGCGTGTTCCAGCTGATCTCCGGGCAGCCGGCGGGCACGGCGCTGCTGAAGGATCCGCGCGTGGCGGCGGGCTCGTTCACGGGCTCGATCTACGCCGGGCGCCTGCTGGCGGATATCGCCGCGGCCCGCCCCGTTCCGATCCCGTTCTTCGGCGAGCTCGGAAGCGTGAACCCCGTGGTGGTCACGGAGGCAGCCATCCGCGAGCGTGGCGACGAGATCGTCTCCGGGTACGTCACGAGCGTGGCGGGATCGGCGGGCCAGCTCTGCACCAAGCCCGGCTTCGTGTTCGTGCCGCAGGGTCACGGGCTGGATGAGGCGCTCGCCGCTGCGGCCGAGCCGGTGGGGGAGCACCGCCTGCTCAACCCACGCATCGCCCAGTCTTACCAAGAGCGCAGGGACGCCGTGGCGTCGTCGGCCGGAATGCGCACGATCGCCGAGGGCGGCATTCGGTTCGACGACGACGGGCAGGGCTGGGCTCGTCCGTCCCTCTACGCCGCGTCCCTGGCAGACGTGCGAGCCGCGGGGGAGACGGTCCTCGAGGAGAGCTTCGGGCCACTCTCGGTGCTGGTCGAGTACGCGCCCGGTGATGACGTGCCGGCTGTGCTCACCGAGTTCTTCGAAGGGAACCTCACGATCACCCTCCATCTTGGCAGCGACGAGACGGGGGCCGCGGAGCAGGCACTCACGCACACGGCGATGACCCGCGCGGGCCGAGTCCTGTTCGGGGGATGGCCCTCAGGAGTTGCCGTGACGCCCGCGATGCAGCACGGCGGACCGTGGCCGGCAACCACC
This sequence comes from Ruaniaceae bacterium, assembly GCA_030450655.1. Classification (GTDB taxonomy): domain Bacteria; phylum Actinomycetota; class Actinomycetes; order Actinomycetales; family Actinomycetaceae; genus KH17. Next base: position 545 of record JAKDIE010000404.1, on the reverse strand, counting down.
AACGATTCCTCCACCTCCGTGGGAACCGCGGCAATCTCGCGGTTCTTGAGGCCTGTGACGTACCAGGACGCCCCGCAAGCGCTGCTCCCGGCGCCGCTTCAGGACGCGAACCCGTGGAACGTGCCGCAGGCGCGCTCTGCCGCCGGAGAATCAACCTCGTGGGGCTCGCACGCACAGCTCATTGCCTCGGAAGGGGCCGCAGCGAAAGGTGACGAGTGACGGGATACCACCTGCCCGGCTTATACGTTGAGGAGCGGACGGTGTCCGTGCCGCTGGACTGGTCCGATCCTGATGGGGCGCAGATCGAGGTCTTCGTGCGCGAGATCGTGGACACTGATCGCCGCGGCGACGAGTTGCGGCTGCTGATCTACCTGCAGGGCGGCCCCGGCGGCGCCAACCCGCGCCCGCTGGAGCGGTCCGGCTGGCTCGACGAGGCGAAGCAGAACGGGACGGGAAGTCCCGCCACCACCTCCGGCAGATGCGGAATCGGGCGGAGATCGGCGCGGAAGCGCGCGTAGAGCCTTTGGCGCATCTCTTCGAGGGCG
>JAKDIE010000403.1 GCA_030450655.1 Ruaniaceae bacterium | reverse complement strand
CCCCAGGAACCGCGCTCACCTGTTCGGTGGTGATCGCTCCCGATGCCGTGCCCCAGATCCCCCTCACGTGGATCCCGCTCGTGGTCGGTCTCGCCGTGCGGCGCGCCACAGCACTGTGGATTGACTCCCACCTGAAGTGGCCGAACGATGTGGTCGCGGATTTCCCGAGCCCCGATCCCGCGTGGGGGTGGGGGCCCAAGATCGCGGGAATCCTCTGCGAACGCCACGCTTCCGGCGTGATCGTGGCGGGGATCGGCGTGAATTGCCTCCGCGCCGATTTTCCCGTGCCGTGGGCCGCCTCAATCGAGGAACTGGCCGCCATCGCCCCGCAGCCGCGTGATCTCCTCCCGCACCTGGGCGAGGCGCTCACCGCCACTCTTTCCCAGCCACTCTCCCGCATTCGCGCGGAATACCAGGCCGCCAGCGCCGTCGTCGGCACGGATGTCACGGTGGCCGTGCCCGGTGGGAGCACCCAGCGTGGCCGCGTACGTGGGTTTGACCACGATGGCGCGCTCCTCCTGAATGCGCCCGCCGGGGAGGTTCGGATCACCGCCGGCGATGCGCGGCGGATACGTAGGACCAATTTCATGTAATCTGCGCCACATTTCGCGTTAGGCTCTCATCCGTGAGCGTTAACAACCACGCGGGCAAGCCCGTTCCGAAGGAGTTCCTGGAGCCGCCAGGTCCTCTTGCATTTGGGCCTGCTGTGCCCGTCACGCCGGAACGGCTGAATGAGATTACTGAGAACATTCTCGGGGCGCCCATCACACTCACCCTGGCGGAGCTCGCCGAGCGCACCGGCGTGAGCACCGATTTCGCGCGCACGTTCTGGCGCGGCATGGGCTTCCGGAACGTTGCTGACGATGCGTTGCTGTTCACGGAGGCGGATGTGGACGCGCTGCGCTGGTGGGTGGTGGCGCTTGGCACGGAGCGGATCGACGAGACCGCGCTCGTCTCGCTGCTGCGTGCGCAGAGTTACACGATGGACCGGTTGGCATTGTGGCAGGTCGAGGCGATGGTCGATAACGTCCAGCGCAAGTTGGGCATCGATGACACCGCCGCGCGGTACGTGATGCTCCAACACATCGACGAATCGGACGATTTCATGGCCGAGCAGATCACGTACGCGTGGCGCCGGCACATGGTGGGCCTCGCCGAGCGGATCTACGCGGAGATTAACGCGCGTGAAACGCCGCTCTTGAGGGATGGGCTACCGTTGCCGCGGGCGTTCGGATTCGTGGACATGGTCTCGTTCACCACGCACTCGCGCCAACTCGGCTCTCGGGACCTCTCCCGCCTGGTGGAAGGCTTCGAATACACGGCGCGGGACATCATCACGGCGAACGGGGCCCGCGTTGTGAAGATGCTCGGCGATGCGGTCCTCTACATTGCCGACGACGTCCTGACGGGCGCCCGCGTCTCCCTCGCCATGATCGACGCGATCGGCGCCCAGCCCGATCTCTTGCCGGTGCGGGCCTCGCTCGTGTGGGGACGGGTGGTCTCGCGCTCTGGAGACGTGTTTGGGCCGGCCGTGAATCTCGCCGCGCGCCTCATGGACGCCGCGCCTCCGGGGTGCCTCTACGCCGATGCGTCGACCGCCGCGCTTCTCGCCGTGAGCCCCCGAGCCGCAGACTTCCTGATGAAAGGTCACCCCACCCTCGAACTCACAGGAATCGGCGAAGTCTCGCCGGTTGAGTTGAGATGGGCGAACCCACCTTCGGCAGAGGATGTGTGGATTCCGCGCTGAGCCGAAGGCCACCGCGTTTTATCTTGACCGTTTCTTGGGTCTTTGCGTTA
>JAKDIE010000402.1 GCA_030450655.1 Ruaniaceae bacterium | reverse complement strand
GTACTTCGGAGGCATTCTCCTCGGGACCGGTGGGCTCGTGCGTGCCTACACGGACGCCGTCGGGCATGCCGTTGCACAGGCGCCGCAGGTTGACCTGATCGAGCGCCCTCTCTTCACGCTGCCGCTCCCTCATGCCGACGCCGGCCGCATCACCTCCGAGTTGATCGCACGGGCAGTGGAGGTGATCGGGACCGAGTATGGGCAGGAGGCCGTCCTCACCCTCGTGGACGACGGCGGCCTCCCCGGGATCGTGGCCCAACTCACCCATGGCACGGGCCAACTCCACCCGGCAGGCAACCGCATCGTGGAATCTCCGCTCCCCGAATAGACACATCGCGCGTCCGTGGTGCACGATGACATGAGTTTCACCTACATGCACTCACGGAAGGACGCGCGATGATTACTCTCGCTGCCCGTGGATGTATGTGCCTGATGTGTCTGTAGAGCGTCCAGCTCAAGTAGCGCGCCTTTGTGCGTGCTGGCCGCTCCCCCACCACCCGTAGCAGGATCCCAGACTTACCAGGAGAGACCATGACCATCTTCAACAACGTCACTGAACTCGTGGGCAATACGCCCCTCGTTCGCATCAACAACATCACTGAGGGCGCGGGCGCCACCGTCCTCGCCAAACTCGAGTTCTACAACCCCGCCAACTCCGTCAAGGACCGCATCGGCGTGGCAATCGTGGACGCAGCGGAGGCCTCCGGCCAGCTTCCCCCCGGTGGCACGATCGTGGAGGCCACCAGCGGCAACACTGGGATCGCGCTCGCGCTTGTGGGAGCGGCCCGCGGCTACAAGGTGGTCCTGACCATGCCCGAGTCGATGTCCAAGGAGCGCCGCGCCCTGCTGCGGGCCTTCGGAGCCGAACTCGTGCTCACTCCCCCGCCGCTCGGAATGCGTGGAGCCGTCGAGGCTGCCGAGGCCCTCGCCGCCGAGCGTGAGGGCGCCGTGCTCGCGCGCCAGTTCGCCAACGAGGCGAACCCCCGCATCCACTACACCACCACCGGCCCCGAGATCTGGGATGCCACCGGCGGCAACGTGGACATCCTCGTGGCGGGCATCGGCACGGGCGGCACCATCACCGGCGCCGGCGCCTACCTGAAGGAGCAGAAGCCCGGCCTGCAGATCGTCGCGGTTGCGCCCGCAGAATCGCCGATCCTCTCCGGAGGAACGCCCGGCCCTCACAAGATCCAAGGAATCGGCGCGAACTTCGTGCCCGAGGTCCTCGACACCACCATCTACGACGAGGTGCTGCCGGTGGCTGGGGACGATGCGATCGCCACAGCGCGGGCGGCCGCGACTCGCGAAGGCCTCCTCGTGGGCATCTCCTCCGGCGCGGCGCTTCGCGCGGCGGTCCAGGTGGCGCAGCGCCCCGAGAACGCGGGAAAGACGATCGTTGTGATCATCCCGGACTTCGGTGAGCGCTACCTCTCAACCCCACTCTTCGAAGGGCTCGTGGACTAAGTGACCCGAATGCACATCCGCAGGATCCTCCGGGAGGATCTCGAGACCGCGCTGCGCGAGGATCCCGCCGCACGCTCACGGCTCGAGGTGGCACTCTCCTACCCGGGGGTTCATGCGGTGTGGGCGTATCGCGTGGCGCACTCCCTGTGGGGGCGGGGGTTGAAGCTCCCCGCGCGCCTGATCTCTCAGGCCACGCGCGGGCTCACGGGGGTGGAGATCCACCCCGGCGCCACGCTGGGGCGGCGTCTCTTCATCGACCACGGAATGGGCGTGGTGATCGGCGAGACCGCCGAGGTGGGAGAGGACGTCACGATCTTCCACGGCACCACTCTCG
>JAKDIE010000401.1 GCA_030450655.1 Ruaniaceae bacterium | reverse complement strand
TACCGCACCGCGGGCCGCGCCCAGACCGATTTCCGAAAGCAGCTCAACTCCTCGTGGTCGAAGATGGTCAACAAGCTCCGCGTGCTCCACCCGATCGGGGACGATCGCGCCGAGATCTCGCCCGTGGTGCGGATGCTGATCGACGCCGCACAGGTCGATGCGCTGCAGGCCGTCTACGAGGGCATCGCCGCGGAGGGCGCCGGCGAGGCGCCGGGCTCCGGCCCCGAGACCGAGGGAGATGCGGAATGACACTGTTCGATGCCTTCGCCGAAGAGGACGCCGCCGCGCCCGGCCGCCCCGGCCAGTGGCGGCTCGGCAAGGTGGAGCTACTGAACTGGGGAACGTTCGACGGGCACCACGTGATCCCGATCGCCCGCGAGGGCCACCTGATCACCGGCGCATCCGGCTCCGGAAAGTCCTCCCTACTCGACGCGATCGCCGTGGTGCTCACCCCGGACCGGTGGCTGCGGCTCAACGCGGCGGCGCAGGAGGGCGCCTCGCGCACGGGGGACCGCACCAAGGTCAGCTACGTCCGCGGGGCGTGGACTAAGGAGCCCGACGCCGCCTACGACCGCGCGGTGAGCACGTACCTGCGGAAGTCCGCCACCTGGAGCGGGGTGCTGCTGCGGTTCGACGACGACCGCTCGGACCCGGTCACGCTCATCCGGCTGTTCCACCTCAAGGGCACCACCACGGATCCCACCGATCTCAAGGACGCGTGCGTGATCATGCGCAGGGATCTCACGCTGCCCGATCTCGCCCCGTACGCCGCGCGGGGGATCGATGTGCGCCGGCTCAAGAACGAGCTCTCCCCCATCGTCGCCACCGGAACCGGATCCCACGGCCCGTTCTACACGCGGCTGCGCAGCCTGTTCGGCATCGCGAATGACAACGCCCTGAACCTGCTGCACAAGACCCAAGCGGCAAAGAACCTGGGCAGCCTCGATACCCTGTTCCGCACCTTCATGCTCGATATGCCGACGACGTTCGCGAGGGTCGATAACGCCGTGGAGCAGTTCCGCGAACTGAACGAATCGCACGCGCACGTGGCCGATCTGCGCCGGCAGGCCGAGGCTCTCGGCGGCATCGATGAGGCGGCCGTGGAGTTCGATTCCGCCGAGTCCGAGACGATCGTGGGCGAGCGGCTCCGGGGGCTCGCCATTCCGTTTGCCGAGGGCTGGAAGCTGCGCCTGGCGGAGGACGAGCTTCGCGGCGCGCAACACGAGCGAGCCCGCGCGGAGCGTGAGGCCGAGGCGGGCCGCGTGGCGCACGGGCAGGCGCAGGCGCTGTACGATTCGGCGCGGCAGCGCCTCGAGCAGCGCGGCGGCGGCGAGCTCACGCATCTGCGCGGCCGGATCGAGGACGCCCGGGCGCGGGCCGGCGAGATCGAGGAGGCGCGCGCACGCCTGGCGGAGAGGCTTGAGGCCGTTGGGGTGCCGATGCCGGGCTCGGCCGGGCAGTTCGATGAGCTCGTCGCGGCCGCCACACGCGAGGTCTCCGAGGCGGCGCCGCACACGGGCGGATTCGAGGTCAACGAGCGCCTGTCCCACGCGAGGCAGGCCGTCCGCGAGCGGGAACGCGAGATTGAGGCGCTGCGCGGGCGGCGCACCAACCTGCCGCCGGATCTGATCGCCGCGCGCCGGCGGATCGCCGAGCAGTTGAATCTGCCGGAGCAGGCGCTTCCCTTCGCCGGAGAGCTCGTGGATATCCGTGCCGAGTTCGCGCAGTGGAGCGGCGCGATCGAGCGCGTGCTCGCGCCGCTGGCCACCGCGCTGCTCGTGCGTGATGACCTCCTCGC
>JAKDIE010000092.1 GCA_030450655.1 Ruaniaceae bacterium | reverse complement strand
AACTATCTCCCGATAGACGCACACGCTCACGCCTCGGGCCGCACCGTCGCCATCCGGGCCGAACAAACCCGCGGCTTCATACGCGGTGCGCACGCTCACCCGTCGACGCCCCGTACGCCAGTCGCTTTGATCCAGGACGCCACCGTCGCGTGGCATCCCTGAGCCTGGATCCCGCGACTTCGCGCGGGATGACGAAGGATGGACGGCGCGGGATGACGAAGGTTTGGCGGCGCGGGATGACGAAGGGTGCGCGGCGCGGGATGACGAGTTGGCTCACGAAGCGATCGAATGCCTCCTCGAGCACTCCCCGGGTGCAGGATAGGAGTATGATCTCCCACCTCGCCGATACCCCCGCGCGCCTCGATGGCCTCGTCAACTTCCGGGACACCGGCGGCACGCCGCTCGCTACGGGCGGACACACCCGCGCCGGCATCCTCTACCGCTCGGACGCGCTCGCGAACCTCACCCCGGCGGGCCGGGAAGCGCTCGAGACCAGCCCGATCGGCGTGGTGGTGGACCTGCGCACGCCCACCGAGCGCGCCGCATCCCCGAACGTCCTGCCGCACGCGCGCCCGATTCGCAGCGTGGAGCTCCCGATCCGCGCAGGCTCGATGCTTGACACCCTCGTGGAACTCGGCGAAGGCCCCGCGCTCACGCGCGAACAGGTTCTCGAGGCCACCTCATCCCTCCCTCACCCGGGCGAGCTGTACGTGATGATGCTCGAATCCAGCGCCGCCGATTTCGCGGAGGTGGCGCGGCTCGTTGCCCTGCCCGACGGCGATGATCACCCTGGCATACTGGTGCACTGTACTGCGGGCAAGGATCGCACCGGCGTTGCGACGGCGCTGATCCTGGACGCCGTGGGCGCCGAGCGGGAGCACGTGGTGGCGGACTACGCCACCACCGAACGCAACCTTGCCGGGCCGTGGGCGGACGCGATGTTCGCGGCGGTCACGTCCCACGGGATCCCGATCACGCCAGCTTTGGGCACCCTCATGGCGAAATCGCCCCGCGAGGCGATCGAGCGGGCGCTCGCCTGGGTGGATGCCGAGTTTGGCGGCGCCGCCGGATACCTCGCCTCGGGTGGCCTCGCGAGCGACGATCTCGCGGCGCTGCGCGAGCGACTGGCGGGCCCCACCGAGTAAGGCTCCGCCCGCTTGTTCACCTCGTCATTCTGCGCGATCCCGCGCTGGCTCAGCTTGTCATCCCGTGCGATCCAGTGCTCGCTGACTTCGTCATTCTGCGCGAGCGACTGGCAGACCCCGCCGAGCAACGCGCCGCCCGCTCGGTCACCTCGTCATTCTGCGCGTAGTCGCAGAATCCAGAACGCCGCCTTTGGGTGAGGATCCTTGGCCTGGATCCCGCGGCTTCGCGCGGGATGACGAGTGAAGGGATCACACCGCGGTGGCCGCCGCAGGTGTCCCAAGGCCTGGATGCCGGCGGACCGGGCTCGTGGCTTGGGCAGTCTCCGCTGGCTGTGGATGACCGCTTTGGGGCGGAATGTGGCCTCGCCTGGCGGTGGATGACCGTATCCGGTCACTAGCAGCCGGGCGTAGGCATGAATCGCTCGAGAATGGTCACACGCCGCCAGCTACAGGCGCGGTGACACCAACACCGCGGGCGCCGCCGCTGCCGTCCAGGCCCACGAACGCCTGCGAAGCTTGCATTGCGCGTTCACCCACGCCACGCATCAGATTCGCTGCCGCCCGGGCCGAAGGGCACCTGCGAGGCTCGCGTTGCGCGCCAGCGTGGCCACCGAACACCGCCCGCCGCGCTGGTACCCCAGACTTACCAGACACGCATGACGTGGTGAGTGGAGCGCCGGGCGCTCAGGCGGCGGCCACGCCAAGCGTCGCCGAGTCCCCGGCCTCACCGTGCCGCACGAACCCCACGAGCACGATCGACGCGATCGCAAACGCCACCGCCGCATACACGAAGATGAGGCTGAAATCTCCCGTGAGGTCCCGGATGACCCCGAACAGGATCGGGCTGATCACGGCGCCTGAGCTCCCCGCGAGATAGTAGTACGCGGTGAGCGTGCCCGTGTGCTCCACGCCGCCGAGCTCCACGGTGAGCGGAAGCGCGTTGACGATCACGGTGATCCAGAGGACCCCGTAGATGGGCATGAGGAGGCGGAGGGTGGCGACGTCGGTCACTCCCCAGAGGTACATGAACAGCACCGCCGAGCCGGCCAGGCCGATCGCCATCGAGTTGCGCCGCCCAATCCACTGCCCGATGAACCCCGCCGGGATTGCGAACAGGATGGACGCCGCGAGGTACGGCAGCAGGTTCAGCGTCACCTGCGATTCGGGCACGCCGAGCTCTTGATGGAGATAGAGGGTGACGAAGGTGTCCACCGCATTGGCGCCCATGGTGTACACGAACATCGCCGCCAAGATAAAGAGCAGGCTGCGCTTCTGCGGAGGCGTGAGCGAGAGCGGCGGCGCGATCAGATTCCGGATACGAGTCCAGATGCCGACGGCGGGCAGCGGCTCCGCAGGGATTGCCGGGGTGGCAGGAGCGGAGGTGGGCAGTTCCGCCAGGGCCCGGGTGGCGTCGTCGGGCAGGGACACGGGCGGCACATCCGTGCTGATCGAGCCGTGCTCCGTGAGGGGATCCCGCAGTGAGATGAATGAGAGTTTCGGGGAACGGAACGCCGGGTTCTCGTGGACGAACACGACGAGCAGCACCACGGCCACGATCATCAGCACTCCGGCGAGGGTGAACGGCCCGGCGAACGCGAACCGCGCCACCAGCAAACCACCGATTCCGAAGATGAGCACGTTGCCGAGGCTGCCCATGAAGTTGATGACCCCGTTGGCGCGGGAGCGACCTTCGGGGGCCACGAGATCCGGCATGAGCGCCACGATCGGGGCGCGCCAGAACGCCATCGTGAGCGTGTAGATCACCACGAGGATGATGAGGATGGAGACGCCGATATTCGCAGCCACGGGCATGAGCATCAGCGCGATCGCGGCGATCGGCGCGCAGATGAGCGCGAACGGGAGGCGGCGGCCCCACGGCGAGCGCGTGCGGTCCGAGATCATGCCGAACAGCGGCTGGACCGTGAGGCCGAACACGTTGTCCAGCGCCATGACGACGCCGATCCCTGCCGTGGTCAGGCCCGCGCCGGAGAGGATCAGCGGCAGGTACGCGTTGTACGCGGCCCATGAGGCGCTGACGGCGAAGAACCCCAAACCAATCAGGAGAAGACTCTTGAAGCTCACCGACGACTGGTTCATGCATCTCCCTGAGAACGTGGCGCCGCAATGGCACCGCGATCACTATCCCATGTTTGTGGACACCCGCCGTGCCGGAGCCGGGGAGTGGCAGGCGGGCGGCGCCAGCTGGTGCGCGCTGGCGCCACCTGGTGCTAGACGGCGAACCGCAAGATCCCCGCTGCCACGACACCGTCGGGAAGATCCGAGGCCCGCACGGCGAGCACGCGCGCACCGGTCGAGATTGCGCGCCGCGCGATTTCTTCGAGGGCATCGTGATCGGACTCGTCCAGGTGGAGCACGCCGGTGTCATCCACGGTGCCATGCACCTCCGCGTCCATCTGGACCGCGAGAGTGTTGAGAGCCCCGAAGCTCGCCGCCCGGGCGAGGTCACTGAGATCGGTGGTGGCGCGGCCGCTGTTCGAGCGATCGCTGAAGAGTTCCTTCAACTCGCGCAGTTGCTTGGCGTAGAGGTCATCGAGGATCCCTCGGGCGGCCGCCGCCAACTCGGCGTCGCTGCTCTCGTCCGGGTTCCCGCGGATGGCGTCCGCCAGGAGCCCGTCATACCCGCACAAGTTGCGGTAGATGCTCAGGAGAGGCTCGGTTGCCGCGAGGATCAGCGGGAGCGAGGTGCCGTTGAAGGTGGGGCGCAGGGAGTGATCAACCGCGCGCGCATACTGGGTCAAGCGCACCGTGCGGCCCTCATCCCCGTGCAAACGCCCGTGGTGCGAACGCGCGCCAACGGACGGCACACCAAGTGCATCCTCCGCGCCCTGCTGCGGCAGTTCGGGGACGTCGATCGTCTCCGCGGGAGCATCCGCGTTGACCCCCACGAGACGGGCGCCGTTCTGCGAGATCGCCAGCACCAGCGCGGCGTGCGGGAAGGTCACCGCCCGCAGGAGCGGCGTGATCGTGAAGCGATCGGCAACGGACACGTACTCGGTGAGCTCGTTGGGGAGCCGATACTCGGTGATCCCCGAGGGGGTGATGAAGATGGCCAGGCTCCGGCCGAGAGTCCGCCAGAAATCGGTGTCCTCGAGCAGCGCCTCGACGTGCTCCACGATCTGGCGGCTGGTGCGCACATCGGCGATCTCGTTGACGCTCTTGAGTGCGGTACTGAACAGCGTCTTCACGCGGAGCCGGTTCTCTTCCGCATGGGTGGGAAGTGGCGTGGTGGGCGCGAAGATGCTGATACTGAGAGGGTCGCGAGCTGCACTAATCCGTTCGATATCGGTGCGGCGCGGCATGTCAATATGCATGGTGACTCCTCTGCTCGATGATGAATGCGTCACCTTCGACTCTAGGCGCAGTGCGGTCCCGTTTCCACCTCAAAGCGCCAGAATCGGGGGCTTCTCATGGCCGACGACGCCGCCTACCGTTTCGCGTGTGAGTAACCCACGCTCGTATTTCGTTCGGGATGTATCAGGAGCCCGGCAGTTCGCTCCTTCCTTATGTCGCAACAGTTGCGGCAGGCAATCGCAGCCACGGCTGGGAAAGGACAGGCATCATGCCAGCAGGAGGAAACGCAGCGATGGGCTACGCGTCCCGGCTTGAGGAGATCGGGTTTCCCGAGTTCACCACCAAGCTGGTCAGCGACACCTTCGACGCCCTGATCGCGGCGAACATTCGCCAGCAGCAGGCGTACATCGAACTGCTCACGGCCACCAGCAAATCGCTGACGGCGTTCATCAACGACACGAAGGACGACATCACCCCAGCGGAGATCGTCCAACTCTTCTCGGCGATTCTTCCGCCGCGAGACGCACAACCCGAGGGCAGCCCCACAGGCATCGTGGTGGGTCAGTCCCTCACCGCGGACGAAGTACGATCTGTGAACGAGGCACTGACGGTCACGGACGGCTCGGCCACCAGCAACAACGACGTGGCCACCAGTGGTGCTATCAATGCCACCAAGTACGCGGCACTCGTGGATGCGGCGGCAAAGCGGATCGCCGCAAACAAGTACACGCTGCTCACCGAGATGGTGAAGATCGGTATGCTCCGTCTCGTCGTCACGGACGGCAAGATCGAGACGAGGCTGAACTTCAACGCGTACGGTTCGGACTCGTTCAGCCGGTACACCAACGATGCCACGCGAAGCTCCTTCGCGGTCCGCGCCCAGGCGCAGAGCGGTGGCCTGGTGTCCCTCTGGGTCAAGGCGAGCGCCTCAACGCAGTTCAGCACGATGCGGGTCTCGACCGTCAACACGGCGTCGAACAGCGATTCCGGGGTCAACGTCGAGGTGATGGGCGGTGTCACGATCAACTTCCGCACCGACTACTTGCCGCTCGCCCAGAACTGAGTGACGGGACAGACCAATGCCAGAATTGCAGCGCGTCGATGAACTCGGTTTCGCCGACTTCGTGGCGATGCTCCTCGTCGAGACCCTCTATGCGATCGTCTCTTCACACACCAGCCAAGAAGAGCGCCTGCGCGCGCTCGCCAGTGCCGCGGAGCAGAACATCGAGGAGTTCACCTCGAGTATCACGGATGACATCGTGAGCGCGGCACTGGCACAACTCTTCCCGGATGGGAAGGGCGGGACGGCGGTCGAAGAGGGGGCCGCGCCGCCGTCCCGCGAGGACCTCGACGCAATCGGCATTGCGCTGGTCAGGGGGGACGTTGAGGGATCGAACGAGGTTCTCACGGCGCGCGGTGTGCGGCGGATCGCTGAGGGCGTCCGTCTCCACCTCGCGCAGAGCAACCTCGAATCGATCCGACGCCGGGGCCGGGGGGGGGGGCCACCCCGCCGGGGCGCTGGGGGGGGGGGCCCCCCCCCGCGCACCGTCACCCCGATGCGCCCGG
>JAKDIE010000400.1 GCA_030450655.1 Ruaniaceae bacterium | reverse complement strand
TTCGCCGAAATGTTATCGGCGAGAGGGCTCGTGAAGCCGAGTACGTAATGCGAGAACCAGAGGCAGATCAGGGCCACGGCCATCCCACCCACGTTCACCACGGCAAACTGTATGAGTTCGCGTGCGGAATCGGTGGTGCGTTTCGCCGAGAACGTCCAGTAGCGGTTTCCGAGCCAGGCCACCAGGGTGGCCACGCACGCGGAGATGACCTTCGCGGTGAGGGGGCTCCCGTCCAGGATCTCGCCGGGCCCGAATCGCAATAGATTGAACAGGCCGAGATCGACGATGTACGCCACGCCGCCCACGAAGCCGAACTTGAACAGTTCGGTCAGCCGGTTGACGATCCTCTCGCGGGTGAGCACCACCTCAGGTTACCGGAATGCCACCCCGCTTCGAGCGAGCCGTCCACAGTTCTACCGCTCCGTCCGTCCCGTACTGCGGCGGGTGTGGCACCTCTCGCGTGGCCTTTCGCGTGCGCGCACGGAAAGGAGCGGTGGCATCGGCATGATGGGCGTGGCCCAGAGCCGATAAGCTGGGTGGGTGACTTCATGGACCGTGGCTGTGGTGGGCGGCGGGCAACTCGCGCGCATGATGGGCGAGGCGGCTTCCGCCCTCGATGTGCGTCTGCGAGCTCTCGTCGAATCCCCGGGAGGATCGGCCGGTCTTGTTCTTCCGAACGCGCCGGTGGGAACCGCGCGGGAGCGTGCCAAGATCGATGCCCTCGTTGCGGGCGCGGACGTCCTCACGTTCGAGCATGAGCTGCAGGATAGCGAGTACCTCACGGCATTGGCGGAACGCGGGGTTGCCGTGCGGCCGAGCGCTGATGCCCTTCTCTACGCGCAGAACAAGCTGGAGATGCGCCGGCGCCTCGACGCGTTAGGCATTGAGTGCCCGCGCTGGGCCGAGGTTGCCACGCCGCGCGAACTGGAGCGCTTTGGCGACGAGGCGGGATGGCCCGTGGTGGTGAAGCTTCCGTCCGGTGGCTACGACGGTAAGGGCGTGCGGGTGGCGGATTCCGCCGAGGACGTGGCCGACTGGTTCCGCGGTGCGGGCCCCGGCGGACTCGGAGGCGAAACCCGCGTGGATACCGCACTGCTGGTTGAAGAATGCGTCCCTTTCACCCGGGAACTTGCCGCGCTGGTGGCGCGTAGCCCAAGTGGCGAGGTCCGCGCGTGGCCGGTGGCGGAGACCGTGCAGCGTGGCGGGGTGTGTGCAGAGGTCACCGCGCCGGCGCCCGGGCTTGATCCGGCACTGGCGGTTCGCGCGCAAGAGATTGCGGTGGCCGTGGCCGAAGGCCTTGACGTGACCGGTGTGCTCGCCGTCGAGATGTTCGCGATCGAGGGCGAGGGGCGCGTCACGGTGAACGAGTTGGCCATGCGTCCCCACAACTCCGGGCATTGGACCATTGACGGCGCCGTGACGAGCCAGTTCGAGCAGCATCTGCGCGCCGTTCTCGATCTCCCCCTTGGTGAGACGAGCGCGCGGGCGCCGTGGTCCGTGATGGTGAACCTGCTCGGCAGTGCACTGGCGGATCCGCGCGAGGTGTACCCAGAACTGATGGCGCGCTACCCAGGGGTCAAGATCCACATGTACGGCAAAGAGGTGCGGCCTGGCCGCAAGCTCGGTCACGTCACGGCGTACGGTGCGGACCTCGCGGACGTGCGGGAGCACGCCCGCGGCGCCGTAGCACTGCTGCGAGGGGATATTGAGTGATCATGTGTCGTACGGCGCCTCCTTACCTCGTCATCCTGCGCGAAGTCGCAGGATCTAGAGGCGCGGAGCGGGACCTGGGGCACCGTTGCACTGCTGTA
>JAKDIE010000399.1 GCA_030450655.1 Ruaniaceae bacterium | reverse complement strand
GAGCCGTAGTGGTGCATCACGAGCGCCGGCGAGACTCCCGCCTCCCGCGCGATCTCCCGGATCGAGGCCGCCTCGAAGCCACGCCGCCCGAACACGTCGATGGCGGCGTCACGAATCCGGGCCGCAGCCGTGAGGTCTGAACGCATGTTCATTATCCTAAACGCTCGTTCAACACTTGGGAAGGGTGCGTCGCCCGCGGCTGGCTGGATCGGGGCGCTCGCGCTCCGCGGGGCGAGTGGGGACGCGGGTCAGTCCGGCCCGGCTCCCTGCGGCCGCGACGGCGGCAACGACAGGCGCGTCCGCGGCACGAGAGCGGACGCGAGGAAGCTCGGCCCGGATCCCTGCGGCAAGGGCGCGCAGCATGAGCCGCTCGCCGCATGTGAGCAGGCGCGGGTCGGTCCGGCCCGGATCCCAGCGGCAAGGGCGCGCAGCATGAGCCGCTCGCCGCATGTGAGCAGGCGCGGCACGGCAAGGCCCAGACTTCTGCGACCGTGGCGGCGGCGAAAGCCGCCTCCGCTCGTGCTCACGTTGTGTCTGGTAGCTCTCAGGTTCCTAAGGAGGCTCTTGGGTACCTGAGAGTTACCAGACACGACGGCGCAGGCGGGAACGAAGGCGAGTACCTCGAATTGTGGGGTTCTCACCAAGCCGGGCACGCGCCGTCGGCCGTAGATTAGGTCTCATCCGACGAAAGGAACCCCGTGACCGCGATTGCCGTTCCGGCCCCTGTGCTATCAGACGTCCTCGTGCCACGGCTACCTGCGGCGGCGCAGCGTGTTGTGCGCGAGTTGCTGCTCGCGAGTGGCGCAGTCGCGCTGCTCTGGGCCGCCGGAAACATCGTGATTCCGCTGCCGTTCACTCCGGTTCCGCTCTCTCTCGCCACGTTCTCGGTGCTGCTGATCGGTGTGGCGCTCGGACCGCTGCGCGCGTTCGCGGCGACCGGCACGTACCTGCTGCTTGGCCTGCTCGGCGCTCCGATGTTCGCGCAGGGTGCCTCTGGGTGGGCCTTCGCCTCGTTCGGGTACATCCTCGGATACGTCGCGGCCTCCGTCCTCGTGGGCCACCTCGCCCGGCGCCGCGCCGATCGCCGAGTTCTCCCGATGGCGCTCGTGGCGATCGCCTCCACGGGAGTCGTCTACCTCTTTGGCGTGCCGTGGCTCGCCGGGTTCCTCGGGATCGGCCTGGCGGAAGCCCTAGCGATCGGCGTGGTGCCGTTCCTGCTCGGGGACGCAATCAAGGCGGTTGCCGCCGCGGCCCTCCTGCCCGCCACGTGGCGCCTGATCGACCGCACCTAACTCTCGCCGCGCGAGCTACGTTGCGGGCGCGTCACACGGGCGCTCTCCTCGAGCGGAACGACAAAAAACGCAGGCCAGATTGCGATTCCGCCAAATAACAGCCCCAGAATCGATCGAGATGTACTTTTTTGCCGACTTGCGACGGTGACTGCTGCGCCGCGGTTGGATGGAGCCCCCGCGAGTCTCAGACGGCGATCGGCAAAAAACGTCATCTCGATGCTCTCAGAGGCCCGTTTTCGCCAGAATCGCAATCTGGCCTGCGTTATTTGCCGGAACGCGGGGTGGCGCGTGGGCGGAGATCCTCTGGGGACGCATAGGCCAAGCGGATCCGCGCCGAGGCTCCCGCATGCGGAGCTACCCACGCCGCTGGCGTCCGGGCCCGCTTTGCCGAGCTCGCCTCCGCGGCGGGAGAGCGCGGAGCTACCCACGCCACAATGCAACCCCTGCGAGTGACGCCGTCACTCTCAGAAGAGACCCTGCCCGATGATCTCGCCCTCGCGCACGCCGCGCGGGATCGCGAA
>JAKDIE010000398.1 GCA_030450655.1 Ruaniaceae bacterium | reverse complement strand
CGCCCGGGGGAGTTTGGCGTCATATAGCGGTCGCCAAAGGAAGGACACCACATGCTGATTGAGCAGCGCCCCACATTAACCGAAGAGGTGGTGGGCGATTCGCGCTCCCGCTTCGTCATCGAGCCGCTCGAGCCCGGCTTCGGCTACACGCTCGGCAACTCGCTGCGGCGCACCCTGCTTTCGTCGATTCCCGGTGCGGCGGTGACGTCGATTCGCATTGACGGCGTTCTGCACGAGTTCTCGACCATTCCGGGTGTGAAGGAGGATGTCACCGAGATCATCCTGAACATCAAGAACATCGTGGTCTCTTCGGAGCACGACGAGCCCGTGGTCATGTACCTGCGCAAGCAGGGCCCCGGCGTGGTCACTGCGGAGGACATCACCCCGCCGGCTGGCGTTGAGGTGCACAACACGGACCTGCACATCGCGACCATCAACGCGAAGGGCAAGCTCGAGATTGAGCTGATCGTGGAGCGCGGCCGCGGCTACGTTTCCGCCGTGCAGAACAAGTCGCCGGAGGCCGAGATTGGCCGCATTCCGATCGATTCGATCTACTCGCCGGTTCTCAAGGTCACCTACAAGGTGGAGGCCACGCGTGTTGGTCAGCGCACGGACTTCGATCGCCTCATCGTGGACGTCGAGTCCAAGAGGTCGATCGAGCCGCGTGACGCGCTGGCATCGGCCGGCAAGACCCTCATGGAGCTGTTCGGCCTCGCCCGCGAGCTGAACGTCGAGGCCGAGGGCATCGAGATCGGCCCATCGCCCACCGATGCCGCGCTCGAGCAGGACCTGGCCCTGCCGATCGAGGACCTCGGGCTGCTGTCCCGCTCGTACAACTGCCTCAAGCGCGAGGGCATCCACTCCGTGGGTGAGCTCGTGGCGCGCAGCGAAGCCGATCTGCTGGACATCCGTAACTTCGGCGCCAAGTCGATCAACGAGATCAAGGAAAAGCTTGTGTCGCTTGGCCTTAGTCTCAAGGACTCGCCGGCGGACTTCGATCCGTCCGCGCACTTCGCAGCGGAGTCCGATTACAGCGACGTCCAGTTCAGCGACGAGCGCTGAGAAGTTTCGCGCGAACGCGTAAGAAAGATCTGAAGGAGAAATCATGCCGACGCCCACAAAGGGTCCCCGCCTCGGGGGCAGCGCCGCTCACCAGCGTCTGATTCTGGCGAACCTCGCCACCTCGCTGTTTGAGCACAAGGCGATCACCACCACAGAGGTGCGCGCCAAGCGCCTCCAGCCCTACGCCGAGAAGTTCATCAGCAAGGCGAAGCGCGGCGATCTGCACGCGCGCCGCACCGTGATGAAGTCGATCACGCGCAAGGACATCGTTGCCGAGCTCTTCGAAGAGCTCGCCCCCAAGTTCGAGGGCCGTGACGGCGGGTACACCCGCATCACGAAGCTCCCGAACCGCAAGGGTGACAACGCCCCCATGGCGCTGATCGAGCTCGTCCTCGAGCCGGTCGCGTCCACCAAGAAGGCCGCTCCGAAGAAGGCTGCCGCCCCGAAGAAGACCGAGCCGGTCGTCGAGGAGCTCGCCACCGAGGCGCCGTCCGTTGACGAGGTTGCAGAGGTTGTTGAAGACGCCACTGTGCTCGCCGAGGACGCCGCCGCTGAGGTTGCGGAGGACGCCGCCGCCGAGGTTGCCGACGAGAAGTAGTCGATAGACACACCTGAGGAGGGTGGGACGCCAGGAGGCGTCCCACCCTCTTTTGCGTTCCGGGGCCGCGCCCGCGCGCGGCCGGATGCGTTTCTTGTAAGCCTGAGGTAACCAAGAGCCCTCTTTGGTAACTCAGGCTTAACAGAAGTGACATTTAGGTTAACGTGGGCC
>JAKDIE010000397.1 GCA_030450655.1 Ruaniaceae bacterium | reverse complement strand
CGCGGGAACGCAGTCGTCACACCAGTCGCGAGCCACCCGGACGGCCCCTCAAGCAGCCCCTCCACCACGTCCGTCGCGGCGCTCGGATGCGGATACCACCGGAGTTCCGGAACGAGCGCCCCTTCATCGAGCGATACGAACTGCAGTGGCGCCGCCACGTACGTTTGCGAGAATGTGAGGTCCGAGATCATCACGCCGTCGTCGAGTGTGGCAATGCGCCACTGGCCTTCCCCGTCCGCCACCAACGTGAAATCGGAGGTCCTCTCGGCATTCACCAGCGGTAGGTATCTCCCGGACTCGTCGAGCATCGCGATCGGGTCCACACTCACGCTGATCCGACTATCCTCCTCGACCGCCACCACGGGTTCGCGCTCCGCGGAGTAGATGTACACGTTCGTTGTGGGATTCCACGTCGCTGCCGCGTCCTTCGTCAGGAAGTCCCGCGAGGCGTCGAACGTACCGGTGCCGAAACGCGAGGCGAGCAGGAAGCCGTCCACGATCTCCCGCGGCGTCTCGTTCTCTTGAGGGCCCTGCACGATCACCTCAAACCCGGGATCCTGCACCGGTTGCGGACTCGCGGCGTTCACGGGGCCGTCCGTGGGCAGGCCCGCACACCCCGTAAGGAGCAGGCTCAGCATCAGCCCGACGGCGATGGGGCGCCTCATGATGCACCTCCGGCAGACTTCGCCAACTCTGGCGGAATCACGCTCGCGGGGGGCGTGAATGGTGCCCCCACTATCTTCGGCAGGGTGAGCAGGAAGCTCGCGAACACGCCCTCTTCTCCCCCCGCTTCGAGGGTGCCCCCGTGGAGGCGAGCGTCTTCGAGTGAGATCGCGAGGCCGAGCCCCGTCCCACCCATCGTGCGGGCGCGCGCAGGATCCGCGCGCCAGAACCGATCAAAGACGTGCTCGGCGGTTTGCGGGCTCATCCCCACGCCCGTGTCCAGCACCCTGAGCGCAACCGCATCGTCGCCGTCGTACAAGGTCACATCCACAGGGTGACCGTTACAGTGCTCGATCGCGTTGACCACGAGGTTGCGTACCACGCGCTCCACGCGCCGCCCATCGATCGCGGCCGTGGCGGCGTTCTCGAAGCCACGCAATCGGATCGTGGACTCTTTGCGTTCGGCCAGCGGCTGCCAATACTCCACCACCCGTTCGATCACGGGTCGCAGATCCTGTTCTTCGGCCACGAGTACCGCAGCCCCGGCATCGAACCGTGAAATCTCGAGGAGATCCGCGAGCATCGCCTCGAAGCGGTCAAGCTGGTTGTAGAGGAGTTCGGCACTGCGCCGCGTCACGGGATCGAAGCCGGAACGCGCCGTGTTCAGCACGTCCGCGGCCATGCGAATCGTGGTCAGCGGCGTGCGCAACTCGTGGGACACATCCGAGACGAACCGCTGCTGGAAACGTGAAAGCTCCTCAAGCCGGAGAATCTGCTGCTGCAACGACTCTGCCATCTCGTTGAAGGAGCGTGCCAGCGTGGCCAGCTCGTCCGCGCCGCGCACGTCCATCCGCTCCTGCAGTAGCCCGGCCGCGATCCGCTCGGCGGCGATCGCCGCCTCACGCACCGGCCGCAGCACGCGCCACATGATCGCCCAGATGATCGCGGTGAGCGCTCCCACCAGGATCGCCGTGCCGATTGCAAGTGTGCGAGTCGTCAGATCGACGGCGTATTGCTCGCCCCCCAGCGAGAACGTCAGGTACAGCCCGAATCGGCCGGCCAGTGGCACCTCAACGGTGGAGCCCACCATGATCCCCGGAACGGCTCCCGCGGCCGTGGGTATTCCCACCGATTGCCAGTGCAGGTTCCCGCCCCTTTCAGTCTCGACTGCCGCG
>JAKDIE010000091.1 GCA_030450655.1 Ruaniaceae bacterium | reverse complement strand
TCGTGAACGATCGGGCGATCATGGCGCTCGCCACACGCGATCCCCTGCCGCGGACCCTGCCGAGCGGTCGCACGTTCCGCGTGCAGCGGGCGCGCTGGGAGGAGGCGTACGCGCGGGCGATGGGACTTGAGGCGTCCGAGCTTCCGCCTCGCCGCGGGCCGAGCCGCGAGGGTCTGCCCGATCCGCGAAACTGGAAGAACGTCAATCCGGAGGCCGCCGAGCGGCTCACCATCGTGCGGCGCGTGATCGGTGAACTTGCCGAGGAGCACACTGTCCCTCAGGAGAATCTGCTCTCCCCCGCCCTCCAACGCGCGATCGCCTGGCAGAGCGGTGATGTGCACGTGGCCTTGGAGGATTCGGACGCGCGCCCGTGGCAGATCGAACTGGTCTCCCCTGCCGTAACCGAGGCCCTGAACGCCTAGGAGTTCGAGCCGTCCTCTCCCGAAGCCTCGTGCGGTAGCAGCGTGCGATCCGAATCATCCATCCGGCTGGCGAGGTGGCCAGCGACCGTTCGCGCGATGTCCGAGGGCCGCAACTGGAACTCCTCAACAAGTTCGTCTCGCGTTGACGTGTGATGGAAGGCCCGCGGGATACCGTGCGTGATCACGGGGATGAGGGCCCCCGCGTTCGCTAGCGCATCCCGCAGCGCGGATCCCACGCCCCCCTCCACGATCCCATCCTCGATGTGGACCACGAGATCGGCCTGCGCGGCCATGCGCGTGAGATCGTCACTGACAGGTAGCACCCACGTGGCGGAGACTGCGCGGGAGCCGATTCCTTGCGCATTGAGGGCGGCGGCCACGTCGCAGGCGGTGCGGGCCATCGGGCCGATGCCGACCACGAGGACCCGGCCCTCGCCGTCATACTCGGAGAGCACATCCACGGCGCCCTGCGAACGCAGGATCGGGATGGGCTCCGGCACCGCACCCTTCGGGAAACGCACCACGGTTGGGCCGTTGATCGCGATGGCATCCCGGATCGCGCCGCGCAGGGACGGTTCGTCCCGTGGCGCGGCCACGGCGAGCCCTGGGACAGTGCGCATCAGCGCGAGGTCCCACATGCCGTTATGGGAGGGGCCGTCGTCGCCCGTGATTCCCGCGCGATCCAGAATAATCGTGACCGCCTGCTGATGCAGTGCCACGTCCATGAGCACCTGATCGTACGCGCGGTTGAGGAAGGTGGCGTACACCGCCACCACGGGATGGAGCCCCGCAAATGCCATCCCCGCCGCGGAGGTGAGTGCGTGCTGCTCAGCGATGCCCACGTCAATCACGCGCTCCGGGAACTCGCGCGCCATCGGACCGAGGCCCACGGGCTCGAGCATCGCGGCCGTGACGCCCACCACGTCCGAGCGTTCGCGCGCGATCTGCACGATCTCATCGGAGAACACGGAGGTCCACCCGAACCGTGCGGGCACCAGCGGCAGCCCGGTCTCGGGGTGAATTACGCCCACTGCGTGGAAGCGATCCGCGCTGTCATCGAGTGCGGGCTGGTAACCGCGGCCCTTCTCGGTGATCGCGTGCACGATCACGGCACCCCCGTACGCCTTCGCGCGAGTGAGCGCAAACTCCATCGCCGGGATGTCGTGGCCGTCAACGGGGCCGATGTACTTCAGCCCCAGCCCCTCGAACATGCCCTGCGGCGCGAGGACATCCTGCACGCCCTTCTTCATTCCGTGGAGCGCGTCGTACATTAATCGACCAGGTTGCCCCGAACTCTGCAGGGTTCGCTTGCCCCAGTCGAGGACCTGCTCGTAGCGGCGGTTCGTGCGAAGCGCGTCAAGATGATGCGCGAGCCCGCCGATGGTTGGCGCATAGGAACGTCCGTTGTCGTTGACAACGATGACGAGATTGCGATTGGGGGTGCCAGAAATGTTGTTGATCGCCTCCCACGCCATGCCGCCCGTCATTGCGCCGTCTCCGATGACTGCCACCACGTGGGCGTTCTCGCGCCCAGCCAGGCGATTCGCGAGGGATATGCCATCGGCCCAACTGAGGGCCGTTGAGGCGTGCGAGTTCTCCACGATGTCATGCGGGGACTCGGCGCGGGAGGGGTAGCCGGTGAGACCGTCCCGGCGCCGTAACGCGGAGAAATCCTTACGACCGGTGAGGATCTTGTGCACATAGGACTGGTGGCCCGTATCGAACACGATCCTGTCCCGCGGCGAATCGAAAACGCGGTGCAGGGCGATCGTCAACTCCACCACGCCAAGGTTCGGCCCGAGGTGTCCACCGGTGCGTGAGACGTTCTCGACCAGGAACGCGCGTATCTCCCCGGCGAGCTGGACGAGTTCCTCGGTCACGAGCACCCGGAGGTCCGAGGGTTGATTCACCCGGTCGAGCATTCCCATCTAGTCTCCCTTCCCGAACTACTCTACGTTGCGAGCCGCCCCTTCACCGGCCCAAAAGACGGATAGTGTGGCGTCATGACGACGACGCCATTCGGCACCTGGCCCTCTCCCCTCACCGTGGACGATGCGGATGCCCGCTCATTCCCCTTCTCCACGGTGCGCATCGATGGCGACTGTACGTATTGGAAGGAGACCGCAGACGACGGACGCGGAGTGATCATGCGCGCGGCCGACGGCGCTATCGCGGAGGTCACACGAACCTTTGACGACGGCGTCCTGGTGGACGTCGCTTCCCGCGTCCACGAGTACGGTGGCCCGGACTTTGCGGTGGCCGATGGTGTGCTGGTGTTCTCCGCGCGGAGGGACGGACGGCTCTACGTGATGACGGCCGAAGGCGATTCGTGGAGCACGCCTGCTCCTGTGACCCCGGACGACGGCACACGCTTCGCGGACCTCACGATCCAGGACCACACCGTGTACGCGGTGGCGGAGCGCCATCTGGAGGACCGTGTCGAGAACTCGATCGTCGCCGTCGATCTGATGTCTGGAGCCGTAGTGCCGCTACACGAAGGTCCCGATTTCGTGGCAAACCCGGTGCCCTCTCCGAGCGGGAGTGCGCTCGCCTGGTACGAGTGGGACCAGCCAGAGATGCCGTGGACCTCTACCCGCCTGTGCGTGGCCGAGCTGACCGAAACGGAGCTTCTCGATGTCCGCCAGATCCCGGTCGAGGGTTCCTCGATCTCTCCGGCGTGGGTGGGCGACGACGACCTCGCGTTCGTTTCGGACCAGGCAGGCTGGTGGAATGTGTACCGCTGCGAAGACCCGCTTGGGGCTGCCCGGGTGCGATTGATTCACCCCGTGGATGTGGAGTTCGCGGCGCCGCCATGGGTATTCGATTCGTCCCTCGCCGTGTTGGATTCCGAGTACCTGGTAGTGCGTTGGACCCAGGGTGGCACCTGGTCACTTGGCCTGATGCGCCTTGCAAACGGAGAACTCGAAGAATGGGTGACGGGTTGGGAGCCCACCTCGCCCGTGGCCTGCGGAGGCGGGCGGGTTGCCTTCGCAGGGCAGCGTCCGGATCGGCCGCAAGGCCTCGTGGAACTGGATCTCGCCGGGCATCGCGTGCGAGTCATCAGGAGTTCCACGGCGCCCGCACTACCGGAAGACATGGTGTCACTGCCCGAATCCGTCACCTGGCCCGTGGGTGACGCGCAGGCGCATGGCTTCTTCTATCCGCCCACGCACGCCACCGCCGTCGGCCCTCGTGACGTGCTACCCCCGCTTCTCGTGCTCGTGCACGGCGGTCCCACCTCCGCCACCACCGATGGCTATTCGCCCTTCATCCAGTTCTGGACCACGCGGGGATTCGCGGTGCTGGACGTGAACTACCGCGGCTCCACCGGGTACGGCAGCGAGTACCGGCGAGCCCTGGACGGGCAGTGGGGCGTGGCGGATATCGACGATGTCGCTGAGGGGGTGGCGTACCTCGCCGCCGCCGGTCTCATCGACCCCGAGCGCGTGGCGATCCGCGGCGGATCCGCGGGCGGGTACACGGTACTGCGTGCGCTCACGGCCACATCCGCCTTCACAGCGGGGGTCTCACGGTACGGCATCGGAGACCTCGAGCTGCTCGCCACGGACACGCACAAGTTCGAGGCGCGCTACCTCGACGGCCTGCTCGGACCATACCCGCAGCAGCGGGACGTCTACGTGGAGCGCTCCCCCATTAATCACCTCGACGAGCTGCGCGCACCTGTCCTTCTCCTCCAAGGTGAGGAGGACGCCGTCGTGCCTCCTGCTCAAGCCCATCAGATCGCCGATGCGATCCGGGAGCGCGGCGGGGATGTGGAGCTGGTGCTCTACCCTGGCGAAGGCCACGGCTGGCGAAAGGCGGAGACGCGCAGGGACTCGTTGGAGCGCGAGTTGGCCTTCTACACAAGAGTTTTCCACCTGGGCTAGCGGTGGCTGGTGCCCGGGTCAGGCGATAGACCTACTCTCCTCCACTGGCGTGAAGTTGCCCTTGAAGCACCCTTGTGTTCGAACGTGTGTTCGAATAGAATGAGGTATGGATGAGCGGCTTGACTGGGTGACAGCCTCCGAGAAGGTCGGAACGCTGTCAGGTCAGGTCGCGCAATTGCACGCGGAGCTGATCGATGTCACGGCGCAGGTGATCGCGGATGATGCCTGGGCAGGTGCCGGGATCCGTTCAGTCGAACACTTCCTGGAGATTCAGACGGGCCTTGACCGTCACACGGTCTCGAAGCTCGTGAAAATCGCCCGGCGCGTGCCGGAACTGCCAGAAGTGATGGGATTGCTGCGTCAGGGCAGTGTCACGCTCGATCAGGTGGCGGTGGTCGCCCAGCACGCGCCGGCGGCGTTTTCAGCGGACGTGGCGGAGTTCGCCCAGTATGCGACTGTCTCGCAACTGCGGCGCGGTCTGGCGGGATATTTTCATGACACGGACCGCACGCTGACTCCCGAGCGTCCATCCCAGGAGGCGTCGGTCCAGATCAGTGCGTCCGGGGAGCGGTTCCGCCTCACCTTCATGACCGGTGACATGGTGGCCGGGGCGTTGGTGGAGCAGGCGATCCGGGAAGCAAAGGACGCCCTGTTCACTGCGGGCAACAGTGAGGCGACTCTGGCCGATGGGCTCGTCGAGGTCGCCCACCGGTCGCTGGCCGCCATCAGTGACCCGTCGCGCAGCAAACGCTTCCAGGTGCTCGTGCACCTGGACACTCAGGGCCAGTCATGGCTCCACAAGCGTGGCGCCCTGCCGCAGCATGTGGCGGACCGGTACACCTGCCAGGGTCAACTGATTCCTGTGTGGGAGACCGACGGGAAGCCGGTTGCGGTGGGGCGCGCCCAACGCATTGTGCCGGATCGAGTGCGGCGCCTGATCGAGGACCGGGACAAAGGCTGCCGCTACCCCGCCTGCCACTCCAGCGGCTACCTCGAGGTCCACCACAAGACACACTGGCGTGATGGCGGGCCCACCGATCCGTCGAACCTGTTGTGTCTGTGTAGTTTTCACCATGACGAGCACCACCGCGGCAGCTTCACAATCCACGGCGAGCCCGAACGAATCGACGGACTCACCTTCCGCAACCACCGCGGCTGGCCGATCACTCCCACGCGGCCTGAGCCACCACCGCGACCAAAACGCCCGCCACCCGAATGGCAAGGACCCACCGGCGAACGGCTCGAGACGCGTTGGCTCAGCTTCAGAGCCAACCCCGGCACGCCCCCTACCGCCGCCGCATAGACGCATGACCTGGGGTGTCAGGCCGTGCGCCGATATCCTGCGATCATCACACCCTCCTACAGTGGGGCGTCCACGTGGACGGTCACCTTGGGAAACTTCTTGACGCTCCGCTCGCGCGTGATTTCTCGCAGCAAAGTCACGAACTCGCGGCCGCGCTGCCGAGGCACGCGCGCAATGATGGCGCCGTCTACCGGACCAAGAATCTCCGGGTGGAGATTGGAGGCGTCCAGCCGTGTGGTCATGGATTCGAGGTCGGCTACACCACCGGTGAGGCGGGCAATCCTCCAGGTTGGCGTGAAGTGCAGATCTTCGCGTTCCTCGAGCTCTCGCGTGGCATACCCGGCCGGGTCCCAACGCACCACCGCACCCGCGGCGCGGGACTCGGGATTCCCAAGAATCATCACGTGCCCACCATCGGGCGCCCCACGCACCAGCGCGGCGACCGCGAACCAGCGGTCCACCGCCGTCACCCCCGCGTCCAGCCCCGGACGGGACGTGGCGGCCGCGGCGTCGAGGATTGCGGCC
>JAKDIE010000090.1 GCA_030450655.1 Ruaniaceae bacterium | reverse complement strand
CCCACAGCACGTTGAAAAGCATCAACGTTGCGAACGTCAGCAGGTCCGCAGTAGCTAGCCCGGCGAACACAAGCGCAAGGGCCACCCCAACCACGCTCCCCATCACCATGAGCACCAGGCGATTGTGGCGATCCGCGAGGACCCCACCCACGAGTGTCGCCACCAGTCGCACCACCATCGCGACCGCTCCGATCAGGCCAGCCTGAACGGGCGAGCCCGTCACGGCCAAGGCGATCAACGGGATCGCGAAGTTGGCGATCGCTCCACTGAGACCGAGTGCGGTATCGCTGGTGAGCCAGGTGAGATAGCGGCGATCTCGCCCGAGCCGGTACTCCGGCTCGGGCGACTGTTCGGCGGGCGCGGCGGCAGGCTCGGCGAGCCCAGCGGGACCGAAAGGCACAGTGGCTTCGGGCGCCGCCGTATCCCGCGGATCAGTAGTGGCGGGAGGTGCGGTGGCGGAACGGTCTGCTCGGTTTTTCATACGCGCAACATTACTTGCGCATCTGTTATTGCGCAATAGTTTATGCGCACTTTCTCGTGCGAGTGTCTAGACTGGGCACATGAACGATCGGGCTTCCACACCTCAAGACCCAGCCCCAACGGGCGCCAAGCTCTCCGAGAACGTGCCGACAGCCTCGACAACCATGCTCAAGGCCCTCGCCCACCCCGTGCGCCAGCAACTCCACAACGCCCTCACCAGTCGCGGCCACGCCCGCGCCACCGATCTTGCCGCGGATCTTGGGCTTCCGGCGAATCAGATCAGCTTCCACCTGCGGGTGCTTGCCGATGCGGGCATCATCGAGGAGGCGCCCGAGTACGCCCGCGATCGCCGCGACCGCGTCTGGAAAATGAAGCCCCAAGCGTGGCAAATCGGAAGTCCCGAGAATCCTCTCGAGGATGAGGCTCTCGGCGACGCCGTGACGTTGTGGGTCGCGAACGACATTCACCTGCTCGTAGACCGACTCACGCGCTGGGCACGCGAGTGGACCTCAGGCCGCGATTCGGAGGTCCACGGAACGCTCACCCAATCGTCGATGTGGCTCACGCCGGAGGAGTTTGATGAACTCACGGAGCGCCTCGGCGATGTGCTCGATGACTTCCGTGGCCGCCACACACCAGGGGACGGGGACGCGCGCCACTGGCAACTCGCGGTGCTTGCTGCGGACGACCAAATCTAGTACATCCCACCCGCGGCGAGACGCAACCCACCGCGCTCGCCATTCGACTGGCGCATCAGTCCTTCGTGCGCACCCACACCACGCGGCCATCCACGGCGGTGTCCGACTTCTCCAGCGGCGATCCGATCGCGCGATCCGTCATCACGAGGGATTCCCCCGCGTACTGCGTGATCACGTCGAGCAGGCGCCGCCATTCGCGGTACCCCGAGGGAACCCCGTCCTTGTCCACGGCACGCGCCACGAGGAGCCGCCCACCGGATCCACGCTCGGGGTTCGGAATCCACTCGATAAAGACGTCGTCGGGCTCATCCGCCTTCAGGGTCCAGAGGTTGGTTCCCACGTGCTGAACGTTCTTGTTGTAGCCGAGAACGCGCCCGATGACCTTGTCTCCACCATCGCCCAGGATCACCCGGTGCCCCATCAGCGCAGGCGCCTCGACTGAGAAGTCTCGCGCAGACCCCTTCCCCCGGATCGATCTCAGAATCCACAACGTGAGACCGAAGACGACGAGCACAACGAGCGCAAGAATCACGCGCCCCATGAAGGAATCCATGCGCCGAGTCTATCGAGGCTTCCGCCGCAACCCTTAGGACGTGGGCGGCGTCCAGACGATCAGTCCCGGCATCAGATCCGCCGATGGCACCAGAGGAACACCGAGTTGGCGGGAGAAGAAGCGCCCCGAGTCCCCCGCCACCCTCTCGACCGTGTCCAGGAGACGAAGCCATTCGCGGCGCCCCGCGGGCCGCCCCAGCGCGCCGATCGAGCACGCCACGCGAAGTGTCCCGGCGGAACCGCCGGCGAGGTACGGCACCCACTGGATGAGGAGGTCGTCCGGCTCAGTGTGCGCCAGGTACCAACTGTTCTCCGAGACCTGCACCATCCCCTTGTGATGCGTAGCGACCCGATGGACGATGCCGTACCCGCCGTGATCGATTGCGATCACGTTCCCCAGCGCCGCAGCCTCACGGCGCACGAGCGGATCGAGCGTAGAAAGAACCTCGGCCGCGCGCGCTCGGCGTGCCTTGGAACCCGCGGTGGGGCCCGAGAGGTTCACGATCGGGACACCGACGGCGATGACCACACCGGCGATCAGGACGAGCACCCAGAGGTTGTCCATGGCCGGACGCTACCAAGCGATCTCGTGGCAGGCCTCGGACGCGGTGCGCTCCACCTGAAGAGTCGCGTGGCTCAGCCCGAAGCCCTCCCCGGCCACCGCCTGGGCGTGCCGGAGAACGGACTCGGGATCGACGTCGTCGTGCACATGCAGGTGCGCAGTCATCACGTTCATGCCCGAGGTGAGGGTCCACACGTGTAGATCGTGCACCTCGATGACGCCCTCGATGGCACGCAGTTGCGCCTGCAGGTCCGCGGCGTCGAGCCCGTGCGGGGTGTGCTGGGCGAGTACGTGCAGCACTTCGCGGCCCAGCAGGAATGCGCGCACGAGCACGAATGCGCCGATCGCGAGCGCGATCACGATGTCCCACCACGCGGCGCCGGTCAGCGTGACGAGAATCGCGGCGGCGATCACGCCCACGGATCCGAGGGCGTCCGCCAGCACCTCGAGGTACGCGCCCTTGATGTTCAGGGACTCGGCGCCGGGCCGCAAGATCACCATCGTCACCAGGTTCACGGCGAGGCCGAGGATGCCGACGACGAACATGGGAGTGGTCTTGACCTCGTGCGTCTCGTGGCCGGTCAGGGCGGAGGTGACGACGAAGATGGCCACCGCCACCATCACCAGCGCGGCGAAACCGGAGGCGAAGACCTCCGCGCGGTAGCCGCCGTACGTCCGGTGCGTGGTGCGGCCGAGGCGCGCGGCAACGATCGTGGCGGCGGTGGCGGTGGCGAGCGTGATGGAATCGGCCAACATGTGGCCCGCGTCCGTGAGGAGCGCGAGAGATCCGGAGAACGCGGCGGCGGCGAACTCCACCACCATGAAGCCGATCACGAGCCCAAGCGCCACCAGCAAGCGCCAGCGGTGCACGCCGCCGAGGTGCTGAGATCCGTGGCTGTGATCGTGTCCGCTCATGCCGCTAGAGTCTCACAATTCGTTGGAATCACACCATCTTGGGGATGAGACTCATTCCCAAGGACCACCGCGCCGCGCCGCACAGGCCCCAGCATTGTCACGTTCTGATTGCAGTGGCGCGCCCACTCTGTCCGACGGCGGCCCCCGCCTCTACCATCGGTCTCATGAGACGCTTCGCAACACTCGCCACCATGGCCCTGGCCGCAACCCTCCTCGCCGGATGCGGAGCGGGCGGCACCCCGGACATCGGGTACACGGGCGCCGACGGGACCCAGAGCCTGCCGCAGACCGAGTACAGCGACGAACTCTCCAGCGAGGGCATGAGCCAAGATTCCGGCGGCGGCTCCCTGGTGGAAGAGGAGCACGTCATCACCACGGGGCAGGTCTATGTCACCGCGGACGATCCGGCCGCGGCGCTCGCCACGCTCACCGAGAAGGTCGCCTCGCTCGGGGGGAGCGTCGCCTCGTCACAGAAGTGGACGTCCGGCGATAGCCCCTACGCCGAGGCGACCGTGCGCATCCCCGCCTCCGAGTTCCAGGGGGTGCTCGACTGGCTCCCCGAGGTGGGTGTGGTCGATTCGCAGTCCACCCAGACCGAGAACGTGACCACGCAAATCACGGACCTGAACGCGCGCATCGAGGCGCTCAACACCTCGGTCACGCGGCTCACCGAACTCATGGCCACCGCCGAGAACACCGCCGATCTGCTTGCCGCGGAGGAGATGCTCACGCAGCGCCAGGCCGAACTCGACTCGCTCACCTCCACGCTCGAGTACCTCAGTGATCTGGTCAGCATGTCCACGCTTACGGTCACGTTCTCGACCGTCTCGGAGACTCCGGGCCCGTCGATCTCGTGGGGCGAGGCTTGGGACAACTTCGTCTCATCACTGTTCTGGCTGCTCAACGCCATCGTGTTCGTGCTGCCGTGGGTGCTCCTCGTCACCGCGATCGTCATCGTGTGGCGCATCGTTCGTCGCCGCAAGAAGTCCCGCGCGATACGCTCGGGGCATGTCACTGATCCCACTTCGGACTGAACGGACACTCTCACGCTGGCGCGCCGTCGTCGTCGTACTTCTCGCGGCCCTGACGCTGGCGCTCCTCAGCGCGCTGCCAGCCCATGCCGACGGCGATCCCAGTGAGGACATCGTTCGGAACGTCGATATTGCCGTGGAGATCGATTCCGACGGCACCGCCCATGTAAGCGAGACGTACACGTGGGACTTCGGCGCGCGCAACGGCCTCGGTTTCTACCGCACCCTGGTGCAAAACATGGGGTGGGTACCGGATCCGGACCTGATGCGGCAATACGTCTACTCGGGATTCGACGTGTCGAGCCCCAGCGGTGCGCCCGCTGAGGTGTGGGTGGAGGACGAGTACGGATCCGTGATCCGGCTCTCCGTTGGCGCCCCAGATGGTTCGAGTGACACGCGCACGGGAGTCCAAACCTACGTGTTGACCTATGAGATCGAGGGGTCTCTCAACGCTGTGCGTGGCCAGGAGGGCGTGGCGGATCAGGACGAGTTCTTCTGGAACATCCTCACGGATTGGGACGTCCCGATCGAGACCGCCAACGTGACGATCACGGGCCCTGCCGACGTGGTCGACTTCGCCTGCTACCAAGGCCCCTACGCCTCTACGGATCGGTGCACGAGCTACGCGGCGGATGGCACCACCGCCACGCTGCAGGCCCTCGATCTCGCGGAGGGCGACGGCTTCACCGTGATGGCCGCGTTCCCTCCCGGGACCTTCGCGAATGCCGAGCCGATCCTCGTGGACAACTCCTCCAACGATTGGACCGACGATGGCGGCACCATTCCTGAGATTCCGGGCTCCAGCTTCATCGCGGAGAACTGGCCGTGGCTCGCCGCTGCCTGGACCGCGCTCCTCGGCGGCATTACGTTCCGCCGCTACCGCAAGGGCCGCGATCTCCACTATGTGGGGCTGCCACCGAATCTCACTCCCCCGCCCGGAACGGAGGGTCAGTATCCGGCCGCACCGATCGTCAATGAACCCCCAGTGACGGTGCAGTTCCACTCGCCGGAAGGAATCTCCCCCGCCGAAGGCGGCGTCCTAATCGAAGAGATTGCGAATCCCAACCATCTCACCGCAACAATCGTGGATCTCGCCGTGCGCGGCTACCTCACGCTCGAGGAATCCGGGACGGGCATGTTCGGCAAGACAAATGACTGGCGCCTCTCGCGCGTCCCGAATCCTCCCAGCGGCGCGGATCTGAAGCCCTATGAATCATCACTCCTGCGGGAGATCTTTAGTGGCCGAGTCTCGGTCAACATCTCCGAGCTCAAGGGCAGCTTCGCATCGAAGGTGCAGAAGTACACGAAGGAACTCACGCACGTCTCCGATGCGAACGGCTGGTATACCCGCACGGGACTGGTCAAGGGCGCGAGCGCAGGATCGGGATCCTCCATGGGGCGCATCGCGATGTTCGTGATATTCGGCACCTGGATGTTGATGTTCGTGGGCGGAGGATCGCTCGCGTTCGCGATGACGGGCGGCTCGTCGTTCATTCTCGTGGCCGCCATCATCGTCGCCATCGTCAGCCTGATTGTGGTGCTCGCATCCACCGCGAAGATGGCGCATGCCCGCAGCGCAAAGGGGCGTGCGCTCTACGAGCAGGTGCGCGGCTTCCGGCAGTACATTACGACGGCGGAGGCGCACCAGTTGCGCTGGGAGCAAGGCGAGGACATCTTCTCGAAGTACCTACCGTGGGCGATGGTGTTCGGCGATGCCGATCGCTGGGCGAAGATGTTCGAGCAGTTGGCGGCCGAGGGCCTCTACACTGTCGCGCCTGTCTGGTACGTCTCGTCGCGGCCGTTCCAGCCGGCGTCCTTCAGCGCGATGGGCAATTCGATGAGCACCTTCGCCTCTTCTGCACCAGCCTCTCTGAGCTACACCCCCGGTTCGTCCGGCGGGTCCGGTTCGTT
>JAKDIE010000396.1 GCA_030450655.1 Ruaniaceae bacterium | reverse complement strand
AGCGACGAGGCTGGTCCCGCCAGTGCCGCAGATTCGGCCAATGATGAGCTGAGCCACGCAGCGGCTACGAGCGACGAGGCTGGTCCCGCCAGTGCCGCAGATTCGGCCAATGATGAGCTGAGCCCCGCAGTGGCCGCCGCGAGCGAGGGTGCGCCGCACGAGCCGCTCGAGGCAACCCATCGGCGTGCCCCCCGGTATGGCCGATTCATCTTGACGGGCATCCTGTGTGCCGGCGTGATCGCGTTTGTCACCACCCTCATTACCCAAAGGCAAAGCGACATCACGCCCACGAATCTGTACTGGGTGCTGATGCTCTACCTCGTGCCGATCGGGGTCCTCGTGGGTGCTACCCTCGCGCTCGTGCTGGACAGACTCTCGATGAAGCGCGCGGACAGCCAACTGGATCGCTAGATGACTGATTCCAAGGGCTGCGTTCGTCTCCCGGCATTCCGCGCGGAGAAGCAGCCATCCTTCATTCTGTGCGGAGCAAAGCGCATTCGCTGAACCCGGGCTCACGGTCCTCACCCAACCAACGTGTCCGGATTCGGCGGCATCGGGCCGCGCCCGCGTGCTGTGGCGGCGGGTGCAGCGTCGCAGTAGCTACGCTCGCGCGCTGCGGCGGACTCGGAGGTGGCCACGACGGATGTGGGCGTTGCTGCCGCGGATGTGGGCGTTGCTGCCGCGGATGTGGGCGTTGCTGCTGCTGCTGCGGCGGCGGACTCGGAGATGGCCAGAGTGGACGAGGCGCTGGCGGCCTTGCCAGACCGGGTAGCCTTAGCTCGTGCGCGGTGATGGACAGCTTTCCCATGAGATTCTCCCCGGTGAGAAGGGCCCACAGGATGCCTGTGGCGTTTTCGGAGTGTGGGCGCCCGGCGAGGATGTTGCGCGCCTGAGCTACTTTGGCCTCTACGCGCTGCAGCACCGCGGCCAGGAGGCGGCTGGAATTGCTACGTCCGACGGCGAGAAGATCCTCGTGTATAAGGACATCGGTCTCGTCTCCCAAGTGTTCAACGACCGCGCCCTGAGCACGCTGCCCGGCAGCATCGCGATCGGTCACACCCGCTACTCGACGCAGGGCGGCGCCACGTGGGAGAACGCGCAGCCCACGCTCGGTCCGACCGAATACGGCACGCTCGCGCTGGGGCACAACGGAAATCTCACGAACACGCGCGAACTCATGGAGCAGATTCGAGAGCAATCGGGCACCGATCTGACCGGCGAGCTGGGACGCGGCTCCACCACGGATACGGCAGTGATTTCGCACCTCCTCCACGGAGAGGGTGAGGGCTCTCTCTTCGAGACGGCGATGAACGTGTTCCCGCGGCTCGAAGGCGCGTTCTCGCTCGCCTTCATGGATGAGACCACCTTGTATGCGGCGCGCGATCGCTACGGGATGCGCCCACTCGTGTTGGGGCGCCTCCACTCGGGGTGGGTGATTGCCTCCGAGACCGCCGCCCTTGACATCGTGGGCGCTCACTTCGTGCGCGAGATCGAACCGGGTGAGCTCCTCGCGATCAACGAGAACGGAATAGAATCGCGTCGCTTTGCCGAGGCGAAGCCCGCAGGCTGCGTGTTCGAGTTCGTGTACCTCGCTCGGCCGGATACCAAAATCTCCGGCCAATCCATCAACGCGGCGCGCGGCGCGATGGGACGCAGGCTCGCACGAGAGCACCCTGTCGAGGCGGATCTCGTGATCCCCACCCCCGATTCGGGAACCCCCGCCGCGATCGGATACGCGCAGGAATCGGGCATCCCGTTCGCGCAGGGCCTCGTGAAGAACGCTTACGTGGGGCGCACCTTCATCCAGCCCACCCAGACCATCCGGCAGCTCGGCATCCGCCTCA
>JAKDIE010000089.1 GCA_030450655.1 Ruaniaceae bacterium | reverse complement strand
CGTAGACGAAGTGATCGAAGGGGGATTCGCCGTCGGGAGTATCTGGGTCGAGGAGTCCGCGCTCACGGCGGGCGGCCATCGCCATGCCAACGGCCGAGGAGAGGCCCTGCCCCAACGGCCCCGTGGTCATCTCAACACCGGCGGTGTGGCGGTACTCGGGGTGGCCTGGGGTACGCGAACCACGGGTGCGTAGCGACTTCAGATCATCGAGCGAGAGATCGTATCCGGAGAGGTAGAGCTGGTTGTACAGCGTGAGGGATGAATGCCCGATCGAGAGGATGAAGCGATCGCGGCCAAGCCACTGCGGATCGGTCGGATCGTGCCGCATCACCGTGTGGAAGAGCAGATGCGCAGCCGGTGCCAGGGAGATGGCCGTACCGGGATGCCCGTTACCCACCTTCTGCACTGCGTCTGCTGCGAGGGCACGGGCGGCGTCGATGGCACGGTGATCAAGGGAGGTCAGCACGGGGTGGGTCCTTTCCGGAACGGGGCTCTTGACTAAGCCTATCGCTGGTAGAGCGGTATCCTGGATAGCACGCATAAAGGAGTCACCATCACCACTGTCGCCCCCGCCACGAAGCCCACCAGTACGGTGAAGTCATACATCGCACTCATGAAGTTGCGTGTGGTGGAGCTTCTCCTCGTCACCACCGTGCCCACAATGATCCTGGCCGCCAAAGGTTGGCCCGGCACTTCTCTCGTGCTGATCACCCTCATAGGTGGCACCGCAGCGGCGGGCGCCGCGAACGCCTACAACATGATCTACGACCGGGACATCGACGCAAAGATGAACCGCACTCGCAAGCGGCCGCTCGTGACCGGTGACGTCTCGGTGCGTGGCGCCATGATCTTCGCGACCGCGCTCGCCGTGGGCTCGATCGCCTGGTTCGCGATCCTCGTGAACTGGCTTGCCGCGGTCCTCACCATCGTGGCCATCCTCTGGTACGCGGTGGGCTACACGATGATCCTGAAGCGGCGCACGTCCCAGAACATCGTGTGGGGTGGCATCGCCGGGTGCATGCAGGTCTTGATTGGATGGTCCGCAGTCACCGGCTCTCTCGCGTGGCCCGCGTTCATCCTGTTCGGCGTCATCTTCTTCTGGACGCCACCGCACTACTGGCCGCTCTCGATGAAGTTCAAAGCGGATTACACCCGCGCCGGCGTGCCGATGGCCCCCGTGGTACAGAAGGACACGACGGTCGCGTGGCACATGATCGTCCACGCTGCCGCCATGTTCGTGCTCACGATCGCGCTTATCCCCGTGGCCGGAATGACCTGGCTCTACTCGATCGCAGCCGTGGTCTCGGGGGCGTGGTTCTTGTGGCTGTGTATCGACCTCTACCGCAGGGCGTTGCACCCTGAGCGCGGCAAACTCGCTGCGATGAAGGTGTTCCACGGCTCGATCTACTACCTCAGCATCCTCTTCCTCGCGATAGCGATCGATCCGTTCCTGCAATGACCACCGTGGCGGCGGTCGTTGCGGACTACCTCACTCACCTCACGGTCGAGCGTGGCCTGTCCGTCCATACGATCGCTGCGTATCAACGCGATCTGCAGCGATATCGCGAGTACCTCCAATCGCAGAACCGCATCACGCTCACCTCCGTGACGCAGGACGATGTTGCCCACTATCTCGGGGTGCTTGGGACTGGGGCCGACGGCGGACGCCCCCTGGCGCCGTCATCCGCGGCGCGCGCTCTGGCAGCGGTGCGCGGTCTCCACGACTTCGCCCTCATTGAGGGGCACGTCGGCATTGATGTGGCGGCCGAGGTTCCTCCACCGAAGGCCCCCGAGCGCCTCCCGAGCGCACTGAGTGTTGCCGAGGTGACCGCGCTCATCGAAGCGACAGGAACGGATACCGCGGTGGGACTCAGGGACCGCGCCCTCCTCGAACTCCTCTATGGCACGGGGGCGCGCATCAGTGAGGCCGTGAGCCTCGCTGTGGACGATATCGAGGAGTCCACGATCACCGTCACCGGAAAGGGCAACAAGATGCGTCTGGTTCCGGTGGGCTCGTACGCCCGTGAAGCGATCGAGGCGTACCTGGTGCGGGCTCGCCCGGCGTTGGCTTCGGGAGGGAAGGGCTCGGCCCGCCTCTTTCTGAATACCCGTGGTGGTCCCCTGAGCCGCCAGAGTGCCCACGCGATCGTGGCGAAGGCGGCCGATCGGGCGGGCATCCCCACAGCAATCTCGCCGCACACGCTACGGCACTCCTACGCCACGCACCTGCTGCAGGGCGGGGCGGACATCCGCGTGGTGCAGGAACTCCTGGGCCACGCCTCCGTCACCACCACGCAGATCTACACACACGTGACGATCGACGCGTTGCGCGAGACCTACGCGCTCGCCCACCCGCGCGCCAACTAGGCTAGACCAATGGATCTGTTCGAGTCACTCGGCGTGGACGGCAGTGGGGTACCGGAATCCGCGGACCCGCCGTTGGCTGTGCGGATGCGACCGCGCACGATCGATGAACTTGTGGGCCAGGATCACCTGCTTGCTCCCGGATCTCCTCTCCGCCGCCTCGTGGATGACTCCGCCGCGCCGTCCTCCGTGATCCTGTGGGGTCCTCCGGGCACCGGCAAGACCACGATCGCCTACCTAGTGGCACGCTCGGCGGGCCGCCGCTTCGCCGAACTCTCCGCAGTCTCGGCTGGGGTGAAGGACGTGCGCGCGGTGATCAGCGAGGCGCAGCGCGCCCTCGTCACCTCGGGAACGCGCACCATCCTCTTCATCGATGAGGTGCACCGCTTCTCCAAAGCCCAGCAGGACTCGCTCCTGCCGGCGGTAGAGAACCGCACCGTGACCCTGGTAGCGGCAACCACCGAGAACCCGCACTTCTCGGTCATCTCTCCGTTGCTCTCACGATCGCTCCTGCTGACGTTGCGGCCGCTCGACGAGGGTGCCGTCTCCACCCTGGTCGAACGCGCCCTCAGCGACGAACGTGGCCTTGCCGGAGCGTTCGCCCTCGACGGCGACGCGCGGCAGCAGATCGTCCGGCTGGCGGGCGCCGATGCACGCAAGGCCCTCACCATCCTCGAGGCCGCAGCGGAGGCGGTCGGCGCGGGCACGATCACCCTCACCCAGATCGAAGCCGCCATCGATATCGCCGCCGTGCGCTACGACCGCGACGGCGATCAGCACTACGACATCATCAGCGCATTCATCAAGTCGATGCGCGGCTCCAACGTTGACGCCGCGCTGCACTACCTGGCACGGATGGTGGTGGCGGGGGAGGACCCCCGGTTCATCGCACGGCGCATCATGATCTGCGCGGCCGAGGACGTGGGGATGGCGGATCCTTCTGCACTCCAAACGGCCGTAGCGGCCGCCGATGCGGTGGCGATGATCGGCATGCCTGAGGCACGCATCATCCTGGCGGAGGCAGTGGTGCACGTGGCCACAGCCCCGAAGTCCAATGCCAGCTACATGGCGATCGACGCCGCCATCGCGGACGTGAAGGCCGGCAAAGCCGGAACCGTACCCACGCACCTGCGCGATGCGCACTATTCGGGGGCAGAGTCACTCGGCCACGGCGCAGGATACCTGTACGCGCACGACGATCCCCGCGGCGTCGTCGGGCAGAAATACCTGCCCGAAGGGCTGGAGGGCGCCCGCTACTACACACCGACTGAACGCGGATTTGAGCGCCAGATCACGCAGCGGCTCGCCACCATCCGCGAGATCCTCGGCGAATAGCTGGTAACATCGTGGGGTTGTCTGCGCTCGCGCGCAGTTCCTGGGGCCTTAGCCCGGGCGGCACCCGTCGCCCACCACTGTAGGCCGGCCCCACCCCGGCATCCCGCCGGGGCGATCGTCTCACGACAGGAGAAATAGAATGGCGAATGCCCGTTCACGCCGCCAGGTGCGGCAGTCACGCGCGTTGGGGATCCCCCTGACCCCCAAGGCCGTCAAGTACTTCGAGAAGCGCCCGTACGGCCCCGGTGAGCACGGCCGCGCCCGCCGCCGCTCCGAATCGGACTACGCGGTCCGGCTTAAGGAAAAGCAGCGTCTGCGCGCGCAGTACTACATCCGCGAGGCACAGATGCGCCGTGCGTTCGAGGAAGCGCTCAAGGGCACCGGCGTCACCGGTGAGAACCTGGTGGAGATCCTCGAGATGCGCCTCGACGCGCTCGTGCTCCGCTCGGGCTTCTCCCGCACGATGGCGCAGGCGCGCCAGGCCGTGGTGCACCGCCACATTCTCGTGGACGGCAAGCTCGTGGACCGCCCCTCCTTCAAGGTGAAGCCCGGCCAGATCATCCAGGTCAAGCCGAAGAGCCAGGTCATGGTGCCGTTCCAGGTGGCCGCCGCCGGCGCGCACCGCGATGTGTTGGGCGAACTGCCCCCGTACCTCGACGTCTCGCTGGAGAAGCTGCGCGCCGAACTCGTGCGCCGCCCCAAGCGGTCCGAGATCCCCGTAATCTGCGACGAGCAGCTCGTCATCGAGCACTACTCCCGCTAACCAATGCGCACCAGCGAGATCGCGAATCGGTGGCTGGAGTACTTCGGGAAGAACGGGCACCACATTGCGCCATCGGTGCCACTCGTGTCCCCGGACCCCTCGGTACTGTTCACGATCGCGGGGATGGTGCCCTTCGTTGACTACATCCTCGGCACGGAGCCCGCTCCGTGGCCGAGGGTAGCCTCCGTCCAGAAGTGCATCCGCACGAACGACATCGACGAGGTGGGGCGCACCACGCGCCACGGCACGTTCTTCCAGATGTGCGGGAACTTCTCCTTCGGCGATTACTTCAAAGAGGGCGCGATCAACTACGCCCACGAGCTGCTGACGTCCCCGCTGAGCGAGGGTGGGTTCGCGCTCGATGCGGACAAGCTCTGGTACACGGTCTGGGAGAACGACGACGACTCGACGGGGTACCTCCGGGACCTCGGGGTCGCGTCCGAACGGATCCAACCATTGACGATGGCGGACATCTTCTGGGATACCGGTCAACCGGGCCCGGCGGGCCCGTGCTGCGAGATCCACTACGATCGGGGACCCGATTTTGGTCCCGATGGCGGACCAGCAGTGGACCTGAAGGGTGACAGGTTTCTCGAGATCTGGAACCTGGTGTTCGATCAGTACATTCGCGGCGAGGGAGTGGGAAAGAACTACCCGCTTCTTGGCGAACTTGAGTTCCAGTCGATCGATACGGGCCTCGGGCTCGAGCGCCTCGCGTTCTTGCTCCAGGGCAAGAACAACATGTACGAGATCGACGAGGTGTACCCCGTGGTGGAACGCGCCTCTGCCATGTCCGGTCGCGACTACGGTCGCAGTTCGAGCGACGACGTCCAGTTGCGGGTAGTAGCGGACCACGTGCGCTCCGCTCTCATGCTGATCGGTGACGGCGTGCGGCCCGGAAATGACGGCCGCGGCTACGTGCTGCGCCGCCTCATCCGCCGCGCCGTCCGCTCGATGCGGCTGCTCGGCGTGGACGAGCCCGTATTCCCCGAGCTTCTTCCTTCGTCCATGAACGTCATGAAGGGCACCTACCCGGAGCTCGGAGCCCACTTCGAGACGATCTCCGAGGTCGCCTACAACGAAGAGGATGCGTTCCGGCGCACGCTCTCCGCCGGCACGACCATCCTCGACACGGCAATCTCCTCGGCCCGTGGCGCGTCCCGCGCGGTGACGGGAGCCGAGGCCTTTGCTCTCCACGACACCTACGGGTTCCCGATCGATCTGACTCTCGAGATTGCCGCGGAACAAGGAGTACAGGTCGATGCGGAGGCATTCCGGACCTTGATGGCCGAGCAGCGCGAGCGCGCTCGGGCGGATGCTCTGGCGCGCAAGAAGGGCCACGTTGACGCCTCGGTGTTCAACGACATGCGCACGCGCGCGGGTGGCGACACCCAGTTCGCGGGCTACACGGACGATTCGACCCGTTCGCGCGTGGTCGGCATCCTCGTGGACGGCGTTCCCGTGCCGGCGGCGACAGCTCCGGCGGACGTGGACGTGGTGCTCGATGTGACCCCGTTCTACGCGGAGGCCGGCGGGCAACTGGGCGACCGCGGAACGTTGTCCTTCTCCTCGGGGGCAGTCGTGGATGTCCTTGACACGCAGGCCCCAGTGAAGGGCGTGACTGTCCACCGTGGCACCCTCACCGAGGGCACCCTCGCGTTGGACGATGCGGGAGTGGCCCGCATCGACACCACACGTCGCAA
>JAKDIE010000395.1 GCA_030450655.1 Ruaniaceae bacterium | reverse complement strand
CGAGCGAGGACATCCCAGCGATTCTCGCCTCCGGTGTGACGTTCAATCCGCGGGTCCGGTTCGAGCACATGGTCGTCGCAGAGGAGAACGATGGCTCGATAGTGGGCGTCGCGAAGGCATTCCGTTCGGGCCTGCATCGCACCCGGTATTGGTCCACGGTGCGCGTGGTCGAGTCCGCGCGGCTTTCGGGCGTGGGCCGCGAGCTGCTACAGATCCTCGGCGGCTTGCGCACCGAGAATCTCCCGTTCGCATACCGCTGCCGGGCCGATGATCCCGCGGTGGACTTCATCCGCTCCGTGGGTGGCAGGGTGTACCAGGAGGTTCCCGGCCTGCGGCTCGATCTGACTGATGCGGCGACCCGCGGCTGGAGCGAGGCGCTTCCCTCCGAGGTCGATGGCGAGATCGTGTCCGCCGAGGCATTGACCGACGACGAACTCGTGAACGCCTGGTGCGAGACCTACACCTGGACACACGACGAGTGGGCGCCGGTCAGTTCGCGTGCGGACGTGGCGCGAGTATTCGCGGAAGAGGTGCGCCTCGATCTGTTACGCGGCAAGTCCTCGTTCGCGCGCCTCGGCGGGGAGATCCTGGCGGGCGTGTTCGTGTTCGAGACCCCGAGGACCGAGCCGCTGGACGCCGTGGCCGAGACGATCGCGCGGGACGTGGAGGGCGTGTACCTCGCCGCCTGCGTGCGCCGCTCGCTCCTCGCCGCGATCGAGCGCGGCTGGACCGAGGTGAGCTTCGAGGGGCACCGGGACGATCCGCACCTCACGCCGCTCATCGAATCCGCGCCCTCCGTGCACGGCACGCCGTTCTACCTGATGGAGTTCGATCCCGCGAATGCCGGCGCGTGATCTCCTCGCGATGATGAGGTGGCACAGATGAACGGGTTGGGACGCGCGGCGGCCTGGCTCACGGCCGGCGCGGCCGTCGGTTCGGGGGCGCTCGCGGCCATCACATCGTTCCGTCTGAACGGCACCATGCCGCCGCCCCCGTACACATTCACGCCGTTCGAGGTGCGCGCCGATTCCGAAAATGTGGCGTTCATGGCCGACGACGGCGTCCCCCTCTCCGGCTGGTGGCTCGAGCAGGAGGGTTCCCCCATCGTGGTGATCTGCTGCCACGGGCACCGCGGGAACAAGGCGGACATGCTGGGCATCGGCTCGGGCTTGTGGCGCGCGGGGCACAGCGTGCTGCTGTTCGATTTCCGCGGAAGTGGGGACTCCGGCGCAGGGGAGCAATCGCTGGCCCACTATGAGCAGCGTGACGTGAGGGCCGCCGTCGATCTGGTCCGAGAGCGGCGTCCGGATGCGAAGATCGCCGTGGTGGCATTCTCGATGGGCGCGGCCACCGCGATCATGGCCGCGGGCGAGGATCCGCGTATCGATGCGCTCGTCGCGGATTCGTCGTTCGCCACGATGAGTGGCGTGGTGGCGACCGCGTATCGACACTTTCATGTGCCGGGCACCCCATTCGTGGCGATCGCCGATCTCGTGAACCGGGTGTGGCACGGCTACTCGTTCGGCGATGTGCGGCCCGTGGACCGGGTTGGGAGTATCGCGCCGAGGCCGCTGCTCCTGCTGCACGGTACTGAGGACAAGATCATCCCGTACGGGCACGTGGAGCAACTCGCGGCGGCAGCCGGGCCCGGCGCCGCAGAGGTGGTCACGTTTGTGGGCGCTGAGCACTGCGGCGGCTACTTCCAGGACCGCCCTGCGTACATCGCTTTGGTCGACGACTTCCTCAGGCGGAGCCTCGGCTAACGCACGGTCGCAGAAGTGCGCGCCGACGATGGAGGAGCCCACCCTTTGTCATCCTGCGCAACCCTCGTCATCCTGCGCAACCTCATCCTGCG
>JAKDIE010000394.1 GCA_030450655.1 Ruaniaceae bacterium | reverse complement strand
CCCGCCAACCGAGCGGGGTGTGGGCACTCGGATGGCCGCGGGGCTAGAGCGAATCGGTGTATGCGTGCGCCTCGGTCTGGTCTCCGGCCTCGCGCCCGGAGGCGATCGGCGCGCGCAGTTGCGCCTCGCCGAACCCGAACGCGTCCACCAGATCCTGGGCGTGCGGCCGCAGCCGCGCCATGAGCCGGTAGATGTAGCTGCGCGCGGCCTCGGCCCGCTGGTTCGAGAGCCGCCCCTCGGCGAGGTACCACCCGAGGTTCTTCTCGATGGCGGTAAGCCCCATGAGGTCCCGCAGCCACGTGAGCACCTGCTTCGTGCCAGGATCCTCCACCCGTGAAAGGTGCGCCGTGAACGCCTCCCATTGCCGCAGCTCGGCGTACGAGCGCGCGGCCTCCACGATCATGTCCTGATGCCGGTTGAACGCGGCCCACGCCTCGTCCGGCGGCAAGTCCTTCGCCGAACGCAGATCGAGCGCCACCTTCTCCACCATCTCCGAGACCCGCACGGCGAGCAGCTCGCGCTGCGCCTCGCGGATGTGGCCCACGGATCGCGCCATCACGCCCGTGTCCCGGATCGATTGCCCGGTGCGCCGAATCGGCGTGGCGTGCAGCGCGAAATCCGCCGCCTGCCCCATGAACCACTGCACCATGCCGGCCACGTCCGCGTTGGCCAAACCCTTGCCGTAATCCGTGATGAGGCGCTTGCCCACGAGCTGCAGCAGCACGTTGTTATCGCCCTCGAACGTCACGAAGACATCCAGATCGGCGCGCAACGAGGTGAGCCGGTTCTCGGCCATGTACCCCGCACCGCCGCAGGCCTCCCGCGCCTCCTGCAACACCTCGAGCGCCAGCCACGTGTTCAGCACCTTCGCGGCGGCCGCCTCGGTCTCGAGGCTCAGGCGGTCCTCTTCCGTGTCATGCGCCCCGGAGAACACATCGTGGTACTGCTCGAGCAGATCGTTCTGCGCGAACTGGGCCGCGTATGCGCGCGCCAGCAGCGGCAGCAACCGCCGCTGGTGCCGCTGGTAGTCCATGAGCACCACCTCACGCTTCGTCTCCGGCCCCGCGAATTGCCGCCGCTGGTTCCCGTACGTCACGGCGATCGCCAGCGCCGCCTTCGAGGCAACCACGCTGCTGCCGGAGATCGAGACGCGCCCCTGCACGAGCGTGGAGATCATCGTGAAGAAGCGCCGCCCCACCGAGGCGATGGGAGAGGAGTACGTGCCATCCGGCGAGACGTGCCCGTACTTGTTCAGCAGGTTCGTGCGCGGCACGCGCACGTGATCGAACGCGATCCGCCCGTTATCGATGCCGTTCAGCCCACCCTTATGCCCATCGTCCTCGAACGTGACACCCGCGCACGGGCGCACGCCACCCTCGCCGTCGTCCTCACGAATCGGCACGAAGAACGCGTGAACGCCGTGGCCCTCACCCTTCGTGTAGAGCTGCGCGAACACCACCGCCGCGCGCCCATGCAGCGCCGCGTTCCCGAGGTAGTCCTTCCACGCCGCGCGCACGGGCGTGTGGATCACGAACTCCTCGGTGCCCTCGTCATAGGTGGCCGTGGTCAGGACGCCGGCCACGTTCGATCCGTGCCCAATCTCGGTCATCGCGAAGCACCCCGGCAGGCGTAGCGAGAGCGCGTCCGGCAGCCACGCCATGTGGTGGTCGCGCGTCCCGAGGTTCAGGATCGCCGAGGCGAACAGCCCAAACTGCACGCCCGCCTTGACCTGCAGCGAGGGGTCCAGCAGCACCAGATCGTCGAACCCCGCGAGGTTCGCGCCCGGATTGAAGCTCCCGC
Organism: Ruaniaceae bacterium; assembly: GCA_030450655.1. Taxonomy (GTDB): domain Bacteria; phylum Actinomycetota; class Actinomycetes; order Actinomycetales; family Actinomycetaceae; genus KH17. The sequence continues at coordinate 55 of JAKDIE010000394.1, read as the reverse complement.
CCACGTACTCGGGGTAGCCGCGCAGCGGGAAGCCCCGATCTGCGAGCGCCGTGAC
>JAKDIE010000002.1 GCA_030450655.1 Ruaniaceae bacterium | reverse complement strand
AGAACCTCACGGGCCTTGACGGATTGCTGCTCGGCTTCGGCACGGGCGGCGACACCCAGACCAATGCCACGATCTATCTCCTCCTCGCGACGATCACCGGCGCAGTCGGTCTCGCCCTGCGACTGGCGACAGCACGCAGACGCAGGCTAGAAGAGGAACTCCGACTGGAGCTTGCAACTCGCGCAGAGCACGAACGCGAAGCTGTTCTCGCCGAGAGGCGCGCGATCGCGGGAGAACTCCACGACAGCATCGCGCACCACCTAACCATCGTGGCTCTCCATTCGCAGTTGCTCGATGACGATGCAATGCGGACCACCTCTCAAGACGCGATTCAGGTCGCCACGCGTAAGGCGCTGAGCGATCTCCGCTTCGTGATCGAACTTGCCGAGGACGCGCCAGACGACCGCACGGTGTCCTTTGGCCGCCTTGCGGAAGCCGTTGACGAAGCACGCATAGAGGTTCAGGCCGCTGGCCACGCCACCGTCTGCGAAGGGAACTCCCTCAACGAGAGCATCCCTCGCGGCGTGGAGATCATCCTCACGCGAATCGTCCGCGAGTCTGCGACCAACATCCTGAAGCACGCTGGGCCGGGAGAGGTCCGCTGCGGCTACTTCATCGATGATGATTCAATCTCCCTGAAGATCAGCAGCCCACTGCCCACCACACCCCGGCGTGACCTGCCCTCAACCGGCACCGGGCTCAACCGGATGGCCGAGCGCGTGCTGGGAGTGAGCGGCGAGTTCACAGCCGGCCCGCACGATGGTCAGTGGGTGATCACCGTACGTTTGCCAATCGCGGCGAAAGTGAAAGGGCGGGCAACGCCATCCGAATAGCTAAGCGACTTCTAGACAACGGTCGGCCACCATCTAGACGTCCGACGGACCCCGTCCGAAGTCTCTGAAGGTATATTTGGTGGCGGGGTTTCCCGCCCTACCGTCTGCTGGCATATCCCCCATTCTCCCGGCGGACGGCAAGAAACGGGAACAAGGTCCGGGGCGTAACTGCCCCGGACCTTTCCATTGCACGAACGCTTCAGGCAGGGACACCTGAATGGTCTGACCGCATTGCCACTCATCGCGGCACGAGTCAGGGAGATCTCTGTATCACGCACAGATCCCCGGGAACTCAACGGTTCCCGGGGATCATTTGTGGAGCTAGGGGGATTCGAACCCCCGACCTTCTCATTGCGAACGAGACGCGCTACCAACTGCGCCATAGCCCCTCAGGCGAAAACCAGTGTAACACCGGCGGGCGTCACACCCGAACCTGCCCGCGAACTCTACATCCCGGACGCGCGGCGGCGCGCGAGGACTGTGTCCACGGCGGTGAATGCCGAGTCGGAGTCCGCGTCACGGCGTGCCGTGACGGCATGTGTGGGGCGCTCTGGCACGAGTGTGCCATCCTCCGGTGCCTCGGTAACGACGGGTGGCACCGCGCGCCGTGGAGCGTCCTGCTTCAGCGTGTAGGTGGGCACAGGCACGGGCGCCGGCGTCCACGCAGTCGCCTCTCGAACCTCGCGACGGGACTCCGCGCGCTCGTGCGGGGTGCGCTCGTCCACTGGAACCGTGATGTGCTCGTCCTCCGGGACGATTGTGCGAGCGTGGCGGGGCTCGGAATCAGGCAGAACGGTAGGAGCGTGTGCGCCACCGGCGAGGACTTCATCAAACGTTTGGCGCGCTGGAAGAGGTTCGGCCGGTGCGCTCTCCTCCGAGCGGAAGAGGCGCAGCCGCTGGTCGAGCCTGTGCATCTGCGAGCGTGTGCGAGCATCCGCAACCCGACGCGCCTTCTCTGCGCGGACACTCAAGTAACCCGCACTCGCCAACAGCACGGCCGGGATCGCGACGAACGCCGCGTGAATCACCGCGGTTGCTCCAAGGATTCCGACGGCGGCAGTGGCCAACGCAAGGACGCCCATCACCACCATGCGGCGGCGCGAGGCCGCGTCCCGGCGAGAGATCTCGGCCGCGCACGCAGCGCGGCTCGCAGCCAGTTCCCGCGCGTTCACGCGCGCAGCGTGTGGTGCCGTGGGGCGAATCATCGCGAGTGCCTCCGTCCGTTTCTTCCCTGACGTGTGGATCATGGCCGTTGAGCTTCCCGCACGCTGTTCGGGAATGCCTACCTCGACGAGCCGCAAGGCCTCCGAGAACCGGTCATTCACTCGCGAATCAACCGTCACCTCTCGGGCCCGCACCAAGTGTGGCACCACGTATCCGAGGACAATCACGGCGGTTGCAACAAACACCCACCCAGAGAATCCCACACGTCAAAGGTAGGTACTAGCGGGCCCCTTGGACCGCAGGCGGCGCGGCGTGTCAGTACCTTGTGCTAACGGGCGTCGAGAATGAGACAGTCTAGTGCGTCTCCGGGACTGACGATGGCGGCACCTTCGGGCACCACCGCGAGCGCATTCGCCACTGCCAAGCCCACAAAATCCGCCGCCATGGGCTGGCACTCGTACCCGCCTGCGGGCGTACCCGTCAGAACCACCGGAACGAACTCTCGTTCCCCCGCAGGCGAGCGCCATCCCTCCACGGCGCGCGCCCGGACGGACGGCCGATACAACTCCAGGTACCCCGCCATGGTGAGCAGTGCCGGTCGCACGAACGTTTCGTAGGCCACCTGCACCGCGAATGGGTCCCCGGGAAGGCAGAAGATCGGCGTCCCGCCATCGTTGACGTGGCCCACGCCAAAACGCCGTCCCGGCGCGATCGCCACGTTGTCGAAACGGACATCCCCCATCGCGGCGACCACATCGCGCACCGTGTCGCCTTGCGAGAGCCCGCCGGTGGTGATGATCAGGTCCGCCCGCACGAGCTGATCCTCAAGCACCTCCCGCAACTCCCCCACCTGATCCGAAACCGCTCCGGCGCGAAGCGCAGCCCCGCCCGCATCGCGCACGCACGTGGCCAATGCGTGACCGTTTGCGTCGTAGACCTGCCCGGGTGCCGCGGGGCGGCCCGGCTCCGTCAACTCGGCACCCACGGACACGATCACCACGCGTGGCTTCGGGTGAACAAGAATGCGCCCCCGCCCAAGACCGGCCACAAGAGCGATCTGGCGCGCCCCCACCCGGGTGCCGCGGGCGAGCACTGTCTCGCCACTGCGGGCCTCCGACGCCCGCTTTCGCACGTTCACTCCCGCCTGGACGCCCTGATGAATCACCACGACCGCCTCCCCCTGATCGGTGTCCTCCAGGGGTACGACGGCGTCCGCCCCAACCGGCATTGGGGAACCGGAATCGATGCGCACCACAGACCCGGGAACGAGTCTCATCTGTTCCACGGCGCCGGCCTTCACCACGTCCATGACGCGGGCGCTGCCTTCTCTGCTGGTCTCGGCGGCAAGCGCATATCCATCACAGTCCGCCAGATCGGCTATCGGATGGTCCGAGGGGGCGAGAACGTCCTCCGCGAGAACGCACCCCACGGCGTCGGGCAATGCCACTGCCAAAGGGGGAAGCTGGCCCACGGCCGCAAGACACTCGTGAAGATGCTCACTCACTGATCGCATTGCGTCAATCTATCGGTATTGGCGAGCGGAGATGACCAGGACTGATCGCTGAGGGCAGAAGCGAATGCAAAGAGAGCGTCAAGGTGAGATGATCGAGGCATGACGGAGCCACTGCGGCTACCTCTCACAGCGGAATACGACAACGACGACGCCAAGGACGTACTACGGAAGGTGTGCCGTGAGCATCGACGCTCACGGACAGAGGCTGAGCTGCACGAACTCGGCACGCGCTTTACGGAACACGTTCTGCTAGCCATCGGTGGTGCGCACAGCGTGGCGTTCTACGTATCCACTGGCGGAGAGCCCCCCACTCACGATGCCCTCACGCAACTTGCGGCTCGGGGCATCGATGTTCTTCTCCCCGTTCTCGGCCCGGGTCTCTCGCGTCACTGGGGTCTCTTCAAAGGTCACGAAGATCTCTCCGTGCGTGCCCCCGGACGCCCACCCGAGCCCTCAGGCCCCACCTGGACCGCCGATGCCCTCAACAAGGTCGATACCGTGATCATCCCCGCCCTGGCGGTGGATGGCTTCGGGACGCGGCTGGGCCAGGGGGGCGGGTGGTACGACCGCGTGCTCGCAGAAATCAGCGCGCCAACGACTGTGTTCGCCATGGTGTTCGATGAGGAACTGATCGCCACTCAACGGCTACCGAAGGAGGGCTACGACCAGTCGGTCGACGCCGTCATCACGCCAGCGCGCCTCTTTCTCATCGAGGGCTCGCCCTTCCAGAAAGAAACGATCGCGAACCTCGCGCGCGCGACCAGCTGAACTCCTATTGGTTCGGGTACAAGGTCAAGGTGCGCACCGCCGCAGCTTCAACTGCGCCCGGCGTGACGTTCCATGCGTAATGCTCCCCTGCCGCCCACGCGCCGATTTGGTCCGCGTAATGCCGTGAGGTGGGATGCCCAGAAACTCCGGTGGCAGTGACCCACGTGGATGCGTCCCTATCCACCGGATTCACGACCATACGCATCGAGGGGGACGTGGTCATCCGATAGTCCATCCTGTCGTCCTCATGTACCGAGGCATCCCAGGCCGTCGCCAACGGCGAGGTTGACGATCCGGACACCTCAAACGGTGCAGGATTCGTGAGCCTGCCCAGCGGCCCGGGCATCACATCCTCGCTGAGGATCGGGTGTTGGAGCCGAGCCTCGTGCAGGTATCCCCACCGCCACCGTGTCGCATCCGAGCTGATTCTGTTCGTGAGTTCGTTGCGAGCGTGGGTCAAGGCCTGCAGGAGTATCTCGTCCCGCGTCTCCGTGACATGCACGGTGGGCACGTAATCCCACCACCGATTCCCTGGATCCTCAAGGAGGTTATTCATGACCTGAACGGATCGGGAGCCTCCATATGGCCACGCACTGGGATCGAGTTCGTCCGCGAACGTGAGTTCGAGCAGATGAGCCCAGACGGCGTTGAAGTAGGCCGCACCCGCAGAATCGACATCGTTCTGCAGGCCCTCATCGCGCCACAGGTGAAGTTGCGCAATCGCCGTGGCGAGATACGGGTCCGTGATATCGAGTGAGTCAATTGCGTCAATTAGCTTCTCAGCGTTGGGGCTCGCACTGTCCATCATGAAGGCGTTCGCATCCTCCACGGTGATGGCCTCACCTGCGGCGATCTTCTCCTCGATAAGCTCGCGCAATCGTTGCGCGCGGAAACCGTAATCCCAGTCGTCGGTGAGATACACGCTCTCACCCGGCGCGGTGACCGCCTGATTCGCGGCCACGATGAAGCCCTCATCTGGGTTCAGCGCGCGCGGCATGTTCTCCGCGAGAACGAAGCCCTGCCAGTCGAACTGCGGATCCCAGCCGAGTCGCGGCCATGAGCTATCCATCCCGGGTACGTCCTCAGTAATACTCTCGGCGCGGATCGGGATGCGGCCAGGCGCTTGGTAACCAATATCGCCGTCGGCCGTCGCGAAGACGATGTTTTGCGCAGGGACATCGAACAGTGCCGCAGCGGCCGCGATATCGCCGGCGTTCGTGGCCCTGTTGATATCGAAGATCGCGTCCATGGTCCGGCCCGGCTCGAGCGCAGTCCACGCGAGCGACACATCGTACCCATCCACACCAGTGGGTGGACTCCCGGGCGGCTTCGGGCGGCCCGTAGCCGCTGCAGTCGCCTCGAGCACACCGGAGACGATGGGACCGTGTATCGTCTCCTCGATCCGCAGTTCGACGGGATCGGCCTCTGCAACGAGGATCGTCTCGGTCCTCGTTGTGAGCTGCAGCCCTTCCGCATCGCCGTGGGAATAGGTGCCGTCGCTACGCACGCGCTCCAGGAAGAAGTCCGTGACGTCCGCACCCATGTTGGTCAGGCCCCAGCCGAGATCCGCGTTCTGCCCGATGATCACGCCGGGCAGCCCCGCGAAGGTGAAACCCGAGACGTCGAATGTGCAGTTCTCGGAAAGCTCACGGCAGTGGAGCCCGCTCTGGTACCAGATGCCCGGGGCACCCGAATCGAGGTGCGGATCGTTAGCGAGGAGCGGCTCACCCGTCGCCGTGTGATCTCCTGCAATCACGAACGAGTTAGAGCCGACGGCGTCCCCGTCCCCATAGAGGACCGGGATCGCATTGAGTGCCTCAGAGGCGGAGTACAGCACATCCACCATGGCGTCGTCGATCAGCGCGGACGCCTCGCCCTCGGGAGCAGCCTCTCCCTCGGTCGCATCGGCGCCGTCGGGAGTGGATTCCGGATCTGCGGACTCCCCGAGCCTCGAAATGATGGGGAAATTCGACGCGTAGGGGTACTCGGGGAACAGTTCATTCACACGATCGAGATCACCCGTGGAGCGCAGCACCACGGCGCGCTCCAACTCCTCATCGAAGTTCGAACGCAAATCCCAGGCCATCGCCTTCAGCCACGCGAGCGAGTCCACCGGGGACCACGGCTCGATATCGCGGGGCGCCACCGTCACGCCAAGGACGGTGTATTCCAGCGCCAACTCGGACGCTTCGCGGTGCTCGATGTACGCATTGACGCCCTCGGAGAAGGCCTGCACGTACTCGCGGGATTCCCCGGAAAGCTGCTCCCACTCTTGCTCCGCAACGCGGCGCCACCCGAGGGTACGCACCACGGCGTCGGCCTCGATCGCCTCCGGGACTGCACCCACCAACTCGGAGAGCCGGCCGGCCGTCACGTGGCGGCGGTAATCCATCTCGAAGAAGCGATCCTGCGCCTGGACGTATCCCTGCGCGAAGAAGAGATCGGCGTCGTTGTTCGCGTAGATGTCCGGAACACCCTCGCCGTTGCGGATGATCGTGACCTCATCAATCAGGCCCTCAAGCGTGCGCGAGCCCTGAGTGGTGGGCAGGGGCCTGCGCCCCACGTAGAAGGAAAGCCCGATCACGGCAACGAGAGCGACCACGAGCAGGAGGCTGACGCCGATCAGGATCGGCTTGAGGATGCGGCGCACGCCTCTCAGCGTAACGTGACGCACGGCTCTATGCGTGCGGTGGAGGCCCTTTTTGTGACCCGTGACGACGCGTGCACTGGCTGGCGCGCTAGGATGGGCGCGCGGAACACACGATTTTTTGAACTCCGGGAGGTTGAATGCCCACCTATGCATACCGCTGCACCCAGTGCGGTGAAGCATTCGACATCTACCAGCGCTTCGACGAAGATTCCCTCACCGAGTGCCCGGCATGCTCCGGGCGTCTGCGTAAGCTCTTCACGCCAACCGGCATCGTGTTTAAGGGCGGCGGCTTCTACCGCACCGATTCGCGCGGCACCGGCTCGAAATCGTCGATCGCACCCTCTGCCGGATCATCCACGGCGTCCTCGAAGGGCCCCACCACTCGTTCACCGAAGAGTGACTAGCCGTCCACACCCCCTGGCGGCGTAGGGTAGCTGAGTCCACAGCGGTAGATGCGTCCGACGACGACATCCCGCACCCTGGAAGAATGGCCGTTCAACCGCGCCCCACGTGGCGCCGCGCACTGTACCGCTTCCGTCACCTGATCGCTGCGGCGGCGGTGCTCGCCGGCATCCTCGTGGTGGTACGCACTCTCGCACCCGGCGTCACGGCGTACGCGCTCTCGGCGAACACGCAGGCCGGCACCGTTCTGACCGCCGCACATCTCGACCCTGTCCGAGTCCCCCACGACGCTCTCCCTGCGGATCACTTCCCCACGGCGCCGATCGGCGAACAGCTACTAATCGATCTGCCCGCGCACACCGTGCTGTCCACTCACCTCGTGACATCTGAATCGATCGCAGATCGCGCCCCGGCGGGCACCCTTGTGTTCCCCATTGAGCTCGCGGATCCGGGCTCACGCGCCCTCGCGCGGCCCGGCTCGATCGTGACGATTGTGGCGGAGGATCCGGCCCTCGGCAACGTTCGGACGGCCGACGGCGTCACCGTCATTGCCGTGTTCGCACCGGAAGGTGGCGGCCTTCTCGACTCCGGAGGTCAAGGAAACACCGTTGCGGTGGTTGCCGTTCCACGAGAACAGGCTAGTTTCATCCTGAGCGCAAGTGGTCCAACACCGGTCCGCATCGCCATCACACCCTAGAAAGGGGCCCATCGTGCTTCAAGGCTTCAAAGACTTCATCGCTCGCGGTAACGCCATCGAGATGGCCGTGGGCATCGTCATCGGCGCCGCGTTCGGCGGGGTCGTCAACGCGGCAGTCGATAGCTTCATCAACCCACTAATTGGTGGCCTGTTCGGTCAGCCGAACTTCGATAACGTGCTGTCATTCACGGTCGGAGACGCCGTGGTGATGCCCGGCGCGATCCTCACCGCTCTCGTGAACTTCCTGCTCGTGGCGCTCGCCGTCTACTTCCTGATCGTCGTTCCCATGAACAAGCTCGCCGAGCTTCGAGTCTCGGACAAGGAAGAAGTAGTGGAGGAGATTGAGGCGAACACCCAACTACTCACCGAGATTCGGGACCTGCTCGCCAGAAGGTAGGGCGTCTCGTACGCCGGAGAGTCCACGCCGTATCACCAGTGCGGTGGCACCCCGTCCCGCAAACGCTGATCATTGGAGTCCGCGGCGTCCCCCCAGCGGCGGGGATCGTCGCTGGGCGAAAGCTCAGGGATGATCGGCGCGCCCTGCGGATCCGCCTGGTCGTCCGCCTCCTGCGGCGAGGTGCCAGGGCGCGTCGCGTCCGGGTAGGCCTCCGCAATGATGAGTTCCGGCGGGGTTGGTTCGCTGTGGGTTCCGGGCCGGCTCGCGCGGCGGCTCACTCGGAGAGCCTGCGCGTGGCGGCATTGCGGAGCATCGCGTCCACACGCTTGCCGCGCTTCGTGACCCCCAAGTGCTCGCGCATCGCCTCGACGAGCTCGTCATCACCCATTCCCTCGGTGGCGCACTGAGCCGCGATCTCGTCCAGTTCGTCATCCGAGTATGAGCGGATGTCCCGGGCGGGTGGGCCCTGCGACACGAGAGCCTCCTGGGGCGCTTCGGAGGAGCCTGTTTCCTGCTCGAGCCGCGCCGCGGCTTCTCGGGAGTCCTCGGACAGCACCTCAGCCTCCTCGGTGGGGCGCTCCAGATCCGCACGCACTGAGTCGTCCGCGGGTTCGGCCACCGGAGCGTGCTGACGAATCCGCGCCCGCACCTTCTCCTCGATTGCGTCGGCCTCGCCTACCGGGTCCATGAAGACAGCGGTTGAATACGCCATGTGCACGTCCCAACCGTGGAGTCCCAACCTCTCCACCCACAGCCGATCTCGCTGCCGGAGAGAGGGCTGTGCAACGTATTCGGCGTCATCGGTGAATACCGCGACGACCAGCTCACCATCACAGTCCGGATGCCCGACGGCGAGCGGGATCCGCACACCACCCTCGAATCCGAAGTGCGGTGCCACTGTGAGGCCGCGCTCGTGGAGGCGCCGCGCGAGATCCGCAAGGAGACGATCCGCCTCCCCCACGCTCGGCTCGCTGCGCGCCTTTGACGATCCTGGAGCCGCGGGCGAATCTGAGGCTAGATCAAGGAGGGCGTCGAGCAGCTTCGCGCCCGCATGTGTGAGCCTTTCGCCATCCAGTTCCGCCGGGGAAATACATGAGACCACATCGAGGTTGTGCCGGACCGAATCGAGCGCATCGATCATGAGGGCCGCGCCGTCGGGCGTCGAGATCGGTCCGAACCGGTGCAACACGCGGCCGTGTGGCGTCTTGGCAAATCCCACAGAGAGAATCACGGTATCGCGGGACAGTCCCGCCGCGTCCTCAACATCGACCACCGGGATGTCACGTCCCTTAAGCTCCGGATCTTCGGCAATCGCCTGCGCGATGCGGCGGGCGGCGATCGCCGAGAGCGATACGATGCCGAGGTTCTCACCGGCGGCGGCCCGCTCTCGGGCGAGCTCCACCACGCGCTCAACCTCGGCGTCCACTCCCTCGACACTCACCGAACCGATCGCGGGTGTGCCAACCCCGTCCACGAGGTGGAGGCGGATACGCGACGGCGATGGCCGGGCTGGAATGGTCCCCAGAGTCCCATATCCGTGGCCGGCGAGGAATGAGGCGATGTGCTCCTCGCGCTGGCCCCTGTTCGTGGGCAGACCGATCGAGGGGACCGTCCCGGAGAGTTCCTCAACGACTCCGGAACTGCGGCGGGAGAGGTCCCCCACGATCACGAGCTGCTTCGCGCGGGAGATCGTGCCCACCAGTACGCCCGTTGGGAGGTTCTGGGCGCCGTCGACCATCAACAGATCGATATCACGAACCGGTGGGAGCACCTGCCCAACCTGGAGTGCAGGCACCAGCCATATCGGCCGGGCCGCCGTGACGAGCGCGCCGTATCGCCCGCGCAAGGACTTCACATCGGCTCCGTGCCCTTGTGAGACCTCCCGCCACAGCGACTGCGCTAGCCCCTTATCCTCGTTCACTGTGCGCGCGAGCCGCCGCGAGACGGCGCGCCGCACGGGACCTGGAAGCGTTGCGACCTGATCGCGATCGAGTTGGCGGAAGGATGACGCGACCTCATTGAGGGTGGCCGAATCGTACTGCGCGAGATTACTGTCCGATCGGACGATCGACTCAAGCACGGATGCCCACCAGGCGAGCTCCACCTCCTTACCGATCTGTGTCCCCTCGACCCGGCGCTCGGCGAAGTCCTCAACCAGCGCACCAAATCCCAGCTCCCGCAGTTCCGCACTCGTCGCGTTGATCTCGGGGATGAATCGGAGGGCCGAGGGATCGGCTCCAAGCGTGAGGAGCCGCGCACGCAACTCTTCAAGCGGCAGCGCCATCAGATCCTCATCGAAGGCGCCCGCGAGGAGTGACATCCAATCGCGCGCCGCGTTCGAGGTGCGCTCAAGGTCCCCGAGTCCCTGTGGGAGGTGCGGCCAGCCGCCGCCGGGACAGTGGCGGCGCCACACTTCCCGTTGGCGCTGGATCGTATCCAACGCGGTATGAAGATCGTCCGAGGTGCGGCCCGGCCGCACCATGTCTTGGGCCTGCTTCGTGAGGCGGCGGCGGTTGGACCAGGACATCGAGATGTCTCGCTCCTTGCGCCAAGCGGGTGTGGCCGTGGCGATCACCATCTCCGCGGGCGAACGCTCGAAGATGACGGGGATGAAGGTGTCGAGAGACTCGCGGATGCCCTTGAGCATGTCGATCTGCTCGCACCAATCGGCGAGGCTGACTGCCCGTTCGAGGCCGGTCTCGCGGGTCACGCGACCCACGTCCCCGATCACCTGTGGCAGGACCTCCTCAGCGAGGGTCTGCGTTGCCTCGAGCACGCCGGTCACTGCGTGGGCGTCATGAAGACGAGTTCCGTACCAGGGCGTATCGCCCGGTTGCAACGTGAATGCACCGAGGCGGGCGAGCTGTTGCAGTTTGGCGATGACTGCCTGGCGAATCTCGGGCGTGGCCGCACGTGTGGTGGCCTCATCGAATCGCACTGTGGTGCGCGGGGCACCGGCGCCGGATGTGAGATCGGCGAGACCTTGGAGTGCGTCGTAGGCCGTGAGATCCCACGACTCGCGACGCTCGTGCAGGGCACGCGTGTACTCCTCCAGTTGCGTGCGCACGTCCTGTAACTCGCGGCGGAGGCCGCGAACGGCATCTTCATCGACCGTATCCGGTGAGGGCCTCAGCGCACGCCGGATTGCCTCGGGAGCCCGCGAGCGCCAATGCGGATCCTGAAGATCGAGAACTAGGTCCCCCAGGCCTTGCGCGTGTAGTTCAGTAACGACGGCCCGTCCCGCCCGGCGCGTCCCCGCCACGTACACGACGGACCGTCCGGACGCGGCGGCATCCGCGAGAATCGCCGTCACCATCGCCGGGACGTCTGAGCCTGGCTGGGCGTCGAGGATCAGGTCATACCCCGCCACCACATGATCGAGTATTCCCTGCTGCGTGGGGTCAAGATCTCCCACGCCGCGCTCCGCATCCGGAGCGCGATCGGTGCTCTGCCGCTCAGGAAGATCGATGGCGAGATGACGCTTGACCTCGAGATCACCCGCGAGCGCCCGCACGATGTGGTGATCGGGCCAGCATTCGCTGAGTGCCTCCAGATCGTCCTGCAGGCCCTTACCTGGGTGCACGAATGGGCCCACATAGAGCTTCTCGCTCATCTCAAAGTCCGCGAGATGACCCGCGCCAAGTTGAGCAAGCTGGGACAAGGTGGAGCGGGGGGAGAAGCCGTCCGCGGTCACGGACATCGCGGCGAGTGCATCCAGGTCCTGCTCAGCGCCGGCAGCACGCAACGCCGAAACGAACTCGGGATTGATCTCGATACCCGGCGTGAGGGACAGTTCGAGATCGTTCTCGGAGATTTCACGCAGAGTGAGCGGGCGCAGCAAGAGCGGCGCTGTCACGAGCCGCACATCGGCATCAGGCCCCACCTCTGCCCATTGCCCAACGCCAAGGGCGAGGTAGACCGGTGCGGCACCAAAGCGTTCGGTGAACTCGGCGGCTCGCGTGAGCACCGCCCGCGCGGTGTCCCGTGCGAGGGCGTGAGCGGAAGGGTCACGCACGAGGCTCGACAGGCGGGTGGCCCGGCCGGCATAGAGTTGCGCGATTCCCGACGGGTGCGCGTGGGTAATGTCCACAATTGCGCCGTCGAGTTGGGTGAGATCCGTGAGGGTTGAGAAATCGGACAGCTCGCCGATTTGTGCCGACCAGTGCTGCCTGGCCTTGCTGAAGAGTTGCGGATCGGGAGTAACGAGCTCCGGGTCACCACTAAACGGCTCTTCTGGCGAGACAAGCTCGGGCACGGGCTCCAGCGCGCTGCCCTCCGGAGATGCAGCATCCACAGGCGGATCGCTGGGTGCGGAATCCTTGCGAGGTCGTGAAAAGAGCGGGGCCATCCCACAACGCTAAACCGCCAGCGCGCACCTCTCCGACTGCAACGCCGCGCACCCCTCGCGTTTCAGCACCGATCGAGTGCGCAACGGCGTGCGACTGTCACCATAATGTGGCATCAAAGCGCGTCCGCAACCGTTGCACTAAGGACTACGCTTAAGGACATACGGGAACGGAGTACGACGCTCAGGGGGCCTCACATCGCACTCCGTCCAACCTTAAGTATGCTCCGTGTGACCCATCCCACACAATAGGTGACTATAAGTACCTTACTCGCGGAGAGGGATGAGCGGGAGAAGATCCTCCACCTCGTTGCGCACGGCACTTGCCTGCGCGTCCGATTCAACCAACTCGGCGGCATCCTCCGCGGCGCAGGCAGCCCAGTAGGACTCCACCTCCCGTGCGACGTGCGCCTCATCCATCCCAAGGAGAGGGGCGGCGATGGCGGCAATCTCATCGAGCGCCCCCACCCCCCGATCGCGGTGCTCAAAACTCAGGCGCACCCGGTGCCGCAGGATGTCCTCCAGATGGAGCGCGCCCTCATGCGTGACCGCATACGCAACCTCGGCCTTTAGGTAGGTGGGCGCGGAGCGGAGGGGCTCCCCGAGTTCCGGATCTGCATCGACCAGCGCGGTCACTTCGTCGATTGCGCTGCCATATCGATTCATCAGGTGTTCCACCCGGTCCGCGTCCCAGCCATATGCGCGCGCGATACGTCCCGCGGAACGGACGACTGCGTGGTAGCCCTCGGCTCCCACGAGGGGGGTCGTCTCCGTTGCGGAGGGAAGATTCTTTGCTCGCGGCCCGATCGCGAAGTCCACCGCATCCTCGGCCATCACTCGGTATGTGGTGAGTTTGCCGCCAGCAATGGAGGTGAGGCCGGCCGCCGGGCGCGTGACCGTGTGTTCGCGGGAGACCTTGCTGGACTTGGACTCATCCCTGGTTCCAGGCTGAAGAAGGGGACGAAGCCCGGCGTACGTGCCGATGATGTCCTCGTGGGTGAGATCGGAGGAGAGCACGGCATTGGCGTGCTCAAGTACGTAATCGATATCGGCTTTGGTTGCGACTGGATGCTTCAACTCCTGATGCCACGGCGTATCGGTTGTGCCGATGATCCAGTAGTTCGGCCACGGGATGATGAAGAGAACCGACTTCTCGGTGCGCAGGAACAACCCCGTATCGCCCGCAATGCGCTCCTTCGGCACTACGATGTGGATCCCCTTGGATGCCAGCACCCGCAATCCGCCGCTTCCGTGCGAAAGGTTCTGGGTCTCCTCAGTCCACACTCCCGTTGCCAGGATGGTCTCGGCGGCATGAATCGTGCGTTCGTCGCCAGTCTCAAGATCGCGGACGACGGCGCCGGTGACGCGCCCGCCGGTATCCCGCGTCATCTCGACCATCTCGGTGCGGCTGGCGGCGTATGCCCCATACTTGGCGGCGGTGCGCACGAGCGTCAGCACGAGCCGCGCGTCGTCGACCCGTGAATCGTAGAACTTGATGGCACCGACGAGTGCGTCATCGCGCACATCCGGGAACTCTCTCTTCGCACCAGCCTTCGAGAGGTGATGCTGGAAGGGCACGGTCTTACGCCCACGTGAGCCCACGAGGGCAAGCGCGTCATACATTCCGACCCCGATCGCGGAGTAGGAGCGCTCGATGACGGGCATCTTCAGTGGCCACAGGAAGGGCTGTGCCTTCACGAGGTGAGGGGCCGTCGTCGTCAGGAGGAGCCCGCGTTCGCGCAGGGATTCGGCGACGAGTTTGAAGTCGAGATTGTAGAGATAGCGAAGCCCCCCGTGCACGAGACGGGAGGAACGCGAGGAGGTCCCCGATGCCCAGTCTTGCGCTTCGATGATGCCCACGCGCAGTCCGCGCGTGGCGGCGTCAAGGGCGATGCCTGCTCCCGTAACACCTCCTCCCACCACGAGAATGTCGAGTGGTTCCCGGCTCATGGCCTCGAGATCAACGTTTCTACGGGCGGCGTCAAGCCGTGATGATGGCACTTCAGACTCCTGATCGGTGCGGTCGCTTAACACGATTCTCACCCGCAGTTAAGAGAATGTGCAATGCTATGCACGAACGTGCAGAGGATGGTTCTGATGGTGCTCAGTCGTGAAGAGGCGCTCTACCGCGCCGCGCAGATGTATTACGTGAATGACGAAAAGATGGACGCGATCGCGAGTTCGCTGGGGGTGTCGCGCTCCACGGTCTCGCGGATGCTGAAGGAGGCACGGGAGTCCGGGACGGTTCGGATCACCCTCACGCCGCACGCGAGTTCCATCAGTAAGCTCTCGCAGGAACTTGCGGACGTCTTCGGGGTTGCCGTCCACGTGGCGATGGTGAGGCGAGCCCTGAGCGATCAGCGACGCCGAGACGCCGTGGCCCGCGTGGCGGCGAGACTTCTGGAGGAATGGGTGCAGCCGGGAAGCACAGTGGGCGTTGCATGGGGCACCACGGTCTCGGCGGTGGCGACGCAACTGCAACCGCAACCGGTGGCGGACGTCCATATCGTTCAGCTCAATGGCGCCGCAAACTCGTCCACCACGGGGATCCCATACGCATCGACCATCATCGCGCGGCTCGCGGATGCCTTCGGGGCCGAGAGCACGTTCTTTCCCGTTCCGGCGTTCTTCGACTACGCCGCCACTCGCGAGGCTATGTGGCAGGAACGCTCCGTGCAGCGCGTCCTGCACATGCAGCAACGGTGCGATCTCGCCCTGTTTGGCGTGGGTGGGCTCTCCAGCGGGAGCGATTCGCACGTGTACCAAGCGGGCTACGTGGCCCCGGAAGACCTCGCAGAACTCACGACGCAAGGCGCGGTGGGGGACGTGTGTACCGTGCTGCTCCGTGAAGACGGCAGCTATGCAGACATCGCTCTCAACTCCCGAGCAACGGGGCCCACGCCACGGGAGCTCGCCCGCATCCCCCGCCGCCTCTGCGCGGCGGTGGGAGATTCCCGAGTGCCAGCGATCATCGGAGCCCTGCGCGCGGGGGTGGCCACAGATCTGGTGATCGATGAAATAACCGCGGGCACGATCCTGAAGCGGGTGACCGCCCGCCCCGCGCGCTGAGCGCTAGCGGCACAGTGCGAGGGTGCGTCGCAACGAGTCCTCGATGCGGTACGGGCCGTTCTCAATCGGGGCAGCGACCGGCTCGGACGCGCTCACGAGGAACTCTCGTTCACCCACCCCGGAGACGAGCACAAGCCCGGCCGCATCCAGAGCATGGAGTTCCTCGCCCTGGCGGATCAGCGCGGGAGAGCCGTGCAGAATGGGCCGGGCCGCGCCGTCGGGTCCTATCACTGCGGCGGACGTGATCGTGGTGAGCCCCGCTGCCAGCCCCTCGAGCAGCGCTTCCTCGGAGCACTCCTCGGCGGCGATCCAGGTTGTGGGCATGCCGGGGCGCAGGGGCGTGGAGTAGTTGTGGAAATCGCCGCCGCCGAGAAGCACGGCGCGGCGGTCCCATCCCTCGAACCACGCGAGCGGGCCATTGAAGTGCATGTCCCGGTACCAGGAGCCGTGCCATAGCTCCGCGCCGCCGGGCGTGTGCTCGAGCCGATGGAGCCACGCACAATCGGCGTCAACGGGATGGTTCACGGACATGAAGCCGCCGCGGCGCGCCGTCTCGTCCACCCACTCCTGGCCCGGCAGCCGGAAATCTATGAAGCCGATGCGGCCGTATGCGTTCGCGTGGCCGCGATGCGTGGTGATCTCCTGGCCCGGCAGTAGCGCGATCCCGTGGCGCTGCCCGAGTGCGGCGAGGTGCGCGTGGTGGCTCGTGGTGTTGTGCTCCGTGACGGCCAGGTAGTCGAGGCCGGATGCGACGGCCTCGTTGGCGAGTTGGCTGAGGCTCAGATCGCCGTCCGAATGCAGCGAGTGAGCGTGTAGATCACCCGCGTACCAGGTGAGCCCGGCGGGGGCGGGCAGGCCGCGATCGCTGCCACGCACGGTGCGCTGGATCGGCTCGGCAACCGGACCGTGATCGGCCGCGTTCCACGCCGGGCTGACCACACGGACCGTCAGTTCGGCCCCCTGCGGCGGCACGGTGTGGACGCCGAGGATCACGTGCCAGGTGCCCGGCTCGATTCCTGGGAGGTAGCCGGGGGTCGCGTCGTTCTGCCCCACCACGAAATGGCGCCGGGAGCCGCCCGACCAGCCGCACCACCTGTTCGGCGCCTCGCAGCCAAGATCGATCACCAGGCCATCGACGCCGTCGGCACCCTCGAGAAACACCTCGAACGAGTCCGCTTCGGCGGGAACCTCGACGGGGATCGCCGGGTACCGGTTCGTGGCCTGCATCGCAAAATCCACCCGCAGCGTTGCCTCGATCAGAATGGTCATCTCTCTACCTTTCTCGTATCCCCACGGACCGTGGGCTGGCTCATGAATGTGCCCTGGTTCGAAGCGTGACGATGGTGCCTGCGGGGACCACGTGCTCCCAGGTGTCGATAGGCCCGGCGAGCTCAGTGCCAGCCATGTCCGTGAGCCACCACTCGTCGCTGGCCCGGACGCGCAGCGGCTGCGGCGCACGCGAGTAGTTGACGAGGCGCGCCTCAACACCACCCTCGACCCGCCGCAGGGACTCGAGAACCACAGCCCCGGCGTTCGCATTCGCCGCGAGACCCTCGCCGGCCGCGTCATCCGGCGCGGAGCGGAGCAGAGCATCAGAACCCAGCCCCAGAGTCCTCACGTCACGAGAGGCGTCCTGGATCCTGCGACTGCGCGCAGGATGACGAAGCGATAGTGCCCCCGGATCGAGCGTTCCCACAACCGCAACGGGATCGAAGCGGAAGCGCTCGCTATTCGCCACGAGCGAGGGCGCGTCCCACTGCGGCGCGCTGAGGTCGATCGCGAAATCGCACCTCACCTCGCGCCCCAGGTACTGCGCGCCGGGCACCGGCACCTCGGACCCGGCGGGCTCGTCCCGCAGCGGATGCACGTTCACGCTCATCAGCCCGACTGCGCGCAGTACGGTCAGCGCGAGGGCGTCCCGTTCGTCGTCGGGCACGATCTCGTACTCGGTAAGTTGCCGCAGCAGGGCGGCCACACCTCCGGCGTGCACCCACCGGTACGCCGGGAAGGTGGGCAGCGGGTACTCGCCCCAGCCACCCTCCGCCGTGCGGCCGCGCTCGGTCACGCCGTACTGACCCGCCGAGGCCGAACCCTCGAGCCGCACCTCGCGCGTGGGTACGAGCACGCGCAGGCGGTGGTCCTTCGCGGCGTTCACGAGCCGCACGCTCACCCGCAGGAACTCCTCGCCCGTGCGGAGCTCAAGGAACGTGTCTACCACCTGCCCGACGACGCCCGCGGACCTCCGTGAGCGTTCTTCACCATCGAGCCCGGCCGGGAGGGCAAAGGTGCGGCGGATCTTGACGATGGCGCGCAGCGGCCCGGCCTCGAGGGTCTCGATCGCGATCGCTTCCGGGGTGGCGACCATACCGCCCTCGGTTGGGCCGAAGTTGTAGGAGTCGCCGCGATCACCCTCGTCCACGAGCCGTAGCGCGCCCGCGATCCGCGCGCCCGAATCGACGTGGAGGATATCCACCAAGCCGTCCGCACGCACCGCCGCGCGCACGAGCCCGTTGGTCAGCACGTGCCCATCAACGTTGGCGCACTCCCCGATCGGCGCGGAGATCTGGGGGGACAGCTCCGCGATTCCGAGGCCTGCCGTGCGCCCCGCGACGAGCACGCGATGGCTCTCGTGTGCCACGCACCGCACGCGCCACAACTTCGCCGGAGACTGCGCTGCCTTCGCCCGCAGCGTGGCCACGAAATCGGCCAGCCCGAACGCGCTGGCCGGAATGTGGCCTGCGGCCGAGCCGGACTCCCGCACCGCCATCTCTGCCACCTCGAAAACGAGTTCGTCCTCGTCCCAGCTCCAGCCGCGCAGCTGCTTACCGAAGTACTCCTGACCGTGGATGCGCCGCACGATCTTCTGCAGATCCCCGGAGGCGATCAGTTCGTCGCCGATCACGGTGGGTAGCGCGCCCACGGCCTGGCAGCCCGGCGGCAGGGCCTGGAGCGGGCCCTCCACTGTCATCTCGGCGAGCGCTACGCGCTCCACTCCCGCCTGACTGAACACGGCGAGGCTCCCCACCGGGGCGCGTGCGGCGAGATCCGCGAGCGCGATATCGATGGCGCCGCGGGCCGTCTGCTCGGCCACCCGCAATCGGCTCTCCACCTCGGCGGCGGCCGCATCCGCGCCGCAGCCTGTCACCGAATCGTGCGCGGTGGACTCGATGGCGAGGCCCCACCCGCGCTCGCAGAAGGCGCGCCGGTCCCGCCCGCCGAGCACCGCGTCGAGCCGCTCGGCCGTGGTGAGCGCACGTTCGGCGCCCGCCATCGCGGCCGTCATCCCGGTGCGAATCGAGAACACGCCCGGCAGCAGGTTCCCGCGGGCGTGCGAGCGCATTTCACCAGCCACGATCGGCAGGCCCGCCAGGCCCTCCGGGCTGTGATCGCGCGCGGCGATGACGTCCCCGATCGTGCCGATCCGTAGCGGGATGGCGTGGCCCGTAGCGTTGTACGCGCGCACGATCTCCACCAGGTCACGGCGCGGCGCCATGTGGTCCGTGCCGAACATCCCCGCAACGGGCTCACCCCGGAACCAGGCCGCGTTCTCGCGCACGTACTCGGTCACCCGTTGAGGTGCTGCGGCCACCGGATCGAACAGCTTGAGCGCCGAGCCGTACCCGTCCCACTGGTACTCGACGCGCACGGCGTCCCCGTTCAGCGCCTCCCACACAAAGGCATGCACGCCGACTTCGCCCGGGGCCCCGCGCCACAGCGAGGCGTCCACGATCCCGAAGCCGCGCAGGAGCTGCGGCATCTGGGCGGCGTGGCCAAACATGTCCGGTAGGTAGCCCACGCGCAGTTCCGGGCCGAACTTCCGCGCCTCCCGGATGCCGCGCTCGAGATTGCGCACGATTGTCTCGCCGTCGCAGCAGAACTCATCCAGCAGGATCTGGAACGGTCCGAGCACGAGTTGCCCACGCTCCACGGCCGCGCGCACGCGCACCTCCTCCTCGGGGCGGATCTCAAGGTAATCCGCAATGGCCGCCGCCTGCCCGTCGAGAGTGAAGCGGTACTCCGGCTCGGCTTCAAGGGTCAACAACAGTTCGTCGAGCATGGCCACGAGGCGCGCACGGAACACGTCATGCGGCTCGTACCACTCGCGGTCCCAATGGGTGTGCGGCACGAGCCAGAGGTACGGCGGGAGTTGCGGATCATCGTTGCTTCGCACGAGTTCAGCTTAGGTCCCACCGCCGCTCACGCGCGCGCCGCCGCACTTCCCACAGGGGTGATAGATCGTGACCAAATTGTGACCTGACAACTTACTGACTGGGTTGTAAGCTTTCTGCATCGACACGATGTCCGTGACGAATCGCACAATCCTCGTAGGAGACAAGCAATGATGCTAAAACCCGCAGTTTCTCGGCGTGCGTTAAGGAAGGCCGCTGCATTTGCAGCAGTGGTTGCCCTCAGCGGTGCAGCGCTAACTGCCTGCTCCAACTCGGAGGCGCCAGCGGATAATGGGACCGGCGACGATCCCACATCCGGCGCTTCCGGCCAAGGCACCGTGGCACTGACGATCGCCAAGCCTGACGGCGCCATCACCACCCAGTCGAACAACCCGTACCTGGGTGACTCCTCGGCATCGATGTACAGCTACCGCATGGTGATCTTCGAGTCGCTCGCCCTGGTCAACCAGACGGGCGATCTTGGTACCACCCCGTGGCTCGCTGAGTCTGTGGAGTGGAACGACGACTTCACGGAACTCACAGTGGTACCGCGCTCGGGCGTCACGTGGAGCGACGGGACTGAGTTCACCGCGGACGACATCGTCTACACGTTCGGCCAGTATCTCGACGGCCGGCTGACGGACAGCGCCGGCCTCAATCTCGCGAGTGTCGAGGCGGACGGCGACACTGTCACCTTGGCGTTCGAGCAGTCCATGTTCGTACGGCAGGCCAGCGTGCTGCACACTCCGATCGTCCCGAAGCACATCTGGGAGGCGATCGAGGACCCGAACACGGACCCGCTGACCGGCGAGGGCCAGGCCATCGGCACGGGCCCCTACGTGCTCACCAACTGGACCACCGAGTCCGTGACGCTCACGGCGCGCGATGACTGGTGGGGCGGCGAACTCGCAGTGCCCGAGCTGCACTACATCTCCTACGGCGACAACTCCGCGTTGACCACGGCGCTCATTTCCGGTGACGCCGATTGGGCGCAGGCATTCCTCCCGCAGATCGAGACCAGCTTCCTGGCCGCAGATCCGGAGAACAACCACTACTTCGTGGCCCCCACGAGTGGCGCCGCCACCTTGTTCATGAACCTCCACCAGGCGCCGTTCGATGACGTGGCCTTCCGCGAAGCGCTTGCTTACACCATCGATCGCCAAGCGTACGTGGACATCGCCCGCGAGGGCGCCTCGGAGGCGATCTGGAACAAGACCGGACTCGCAGACCTGCTCAGCGACGAGATTCTTCCGCAGTTCGCGGATGAGAACTACTCGGTCGATAAGGACCATGCGCGCGAGATTCTCACCGATGCTGGCTACACCTGGGACGCCAATGACAACCTGCTGAACCCGTCCGGTGAGGCTGTCAGCTTCCGGATCTCCGTTCCTGCCGGCTGGAGCGATTGGAACACCCAGCAGCAGCTGATCTCTGAGGAGGCCCGCGATATCCTCGGGGTCGAGGTCAAGATCGACACGCCCGACTGGGGCGGCTGGGACGAGGCCCGCACCACGGGTACGTTCGATTCGATCATCCACTGGCTGGAATCGACAAACAACGCATACGGCTTGTACACCTCAACCATGGACACCCGCTGGATCGTCGACGGCAACGCGGCCTTCAACTTTGGCCGCTACGACAACCCAGAGGTGACTGAGGCGCTGAACACGTACGCCAACGCCTCGTCCGACGAGGAGCGCACAGCTGCGTTGGAGATCATCCAGACCGCCTATGTTGAGGACATCCCGGCGATCACGCTTGGCGCGCACCCGTTGCTCGGTCAGTACAACACGCGCAACTACGTGGGCTGGCCGGATGAGGACAACCCCTACGCGTCGGCTGACCCCACCCAGCCGAACATCGTCTTGATCCTACAGAAACTGCAGGTCAAGTAACTGACACACGTGCTGTGCGGGGGTGGGATACCCGCCCCCGCACAGCACCAGCACGAAAGCGATGACTCGATGACGAGCAACACACTCCTGACAGTGCACGATTTCTCGGTGGTCTACGACGTCGAACCTCCCGTGCGAGCGGTGATCGACGTCAATCTCGAACTCCAGCGCGGCGAGATCCTCGGCCTGGCGGGTGAGAGCGGTTGCGGGAAGACCACCCTTGCCTATGGGATCCAGCGCCTCCTGAAGCCGCCGGCCGTCATCACCAACGGCGAAGTGATATTCCACGACGCCTCGGGCGATGACATCAACATCAATCAACTCGACGCCGAGGAGATGCAGCACTTCCGCTGGGACAAGATCTCGATGGTGTTCCAGGGCGCGATGAACGCGCTGAACCCCGTCGCCCAGATTGGCGCACAACTCGAGGACGTCTTCATCGTGCACCGCCCGGAAATGTCGAGGAGGCAACGCCGGGCCGAAGTCAATGAGCTTCTCGAGATCGTCAAGGTGGGCGCCGAACGCGCCCGCTCCTACCCACACGAACTCTCCGGCGGCATGCGCCAGCGCGTCATGATCGCGATGGCGCTGGCGCTGCGCCCCCAGCTGATGATCATGGACGAACCCACTACGGCACTCGATGTTCTCGTCCAGCGCGAGATCCTCCGCCAGATCTCGGCCCTGCGCACCGAGTTCGGCTTCACGGTCGTCTTCATCACCCACGACTTGCCGCTCCTGCTCGAGATCACCGACCGCATCGCGATCATGCGCGAAGGCGAGATCGTCGAGCTGGCTACAGCCGAGCAGATCTGGACGAACCCCCAGAACGACTACACCAAGACGCTTCTCGCGTCCTTCCCGCGTCTCACGGGAGAGAGAGGAGTGGTGGCCCGATGACGACCCTCGACTTCAATCACGTCACGAAGATCTACAACGTTCGCGGCGCGGGCCAGATCAAGGCTCTCGACGACGTCAGCTTCCACCTCGAATCGCACCAGACCATCGGCCTCGTTGGGCAATCCGGCAGCGGCAAATCGACGATCGCCAAGATCCTCACGCACCTCGAGACGCCCACCTCGGGCGAGGTGCTGATCGACGGCGCCCCGATCCCCAACCACGGCGCGGGCCTGCGAAAGTACCGCCAGGAGTTGCGGATGGTGTTCCAGGACCCGTTCGCGTCCTTGAATCCATCCCACACCATCCGGCACCACATCGCCCGCCCACTGCTCCTCGACCACGTTGTCCCGAAGGACGACGTCGAACGGGAAGTCCGCAGGCTTCTCACGCGGGTGCGGCTCGAGCCGAGCGAGGTGATCGACAGGCGTCCGCATGAACTCTCCGGCGGTCAGCGTCAGCGCGTCGCCATCGCTCGGGCGCTCGCTTCGCGGCCCGCGCTCCTCGTTGCCGACGAGCCAGTCTCGATGCTGGACGTCTCGATCCGGCTCGGGGTCTTGAACCTCCTGGCCGATCTCCAGCGCGAAGAAGGCCTCGGAGTGCTCTACATCACCCACGATCTTGCGACTGCACGCCACTTCAGTGACGAAATCATCGTTCTCAACCGCGGCCAGATCGTGGAGCACGGCACCGCCGATGACGTCATCCTGCACCCCCAACACCCCTATACGAGAAGTCTTCGGGATGCCTCCCCCGATCCTGAGAAGCACTTCGCGGAGTCCAGCAGCATCCTCGGAGGTGCGGAATGACCGCCACGAATCCGTCCGGTTCGCAGGTCCAACCCGATGCCACGGTCGGCGTGGACCCCCTTGCCGAAGGCACCAGCTCGCACGAAGTGATCAAGTCCCACGGGCGCGTTCCGTGGCGCTTCCTCGGCAAACGTTCACTTTTCTACCTCTTCACGCTCTGGGCAGCACTCACCATCAACTTCTTCATTCCACGCATGATGAAGGGCGACGCCGTCAGCCAATACCTGGCGCGCAACCAGAACGTCAGCCCCGAGGCCGCGGAGGCGCTGCGCGCACTCCTCGGCCTGGACACTGATAAGTCGATGTGGCAGCAGTATCTCGACTACTGGAAGCTTCTCGCCCAGGGCGATCTCGGCATCGCCATCACGCACGGCATGCGCCCCGTCACGGAGGTGATCGCAGGGGCACTACCGTGGACGGTGGGGCTCGTGGGCGTGGCCACGGTCATCGCCTTCACCCTCGGCACGGTGGGCGGCGCGGTGATCGGCTGGAAGCGCGGCAGCAAGCTCGATTTCCTGATTCCGCTGACCACCTTCCTCAACACGATTCCGTACTTCTGGCTCGGTCTTCTCGCCATCACGGTCTTTTCGGTGAACCTCGGCTGGTTCCCAATCGGCAAGGCCTTTGGCCCGGGAGTGTCGCCTGAGTGGTCGTGGAGCTTCATCAGCCAAGTGATCCACCACGGCACCCTGCCCGCGCTCACCATCGTGATCGCCTCGCTTGGCGGCTGGATGCTCGGCATGCGCAACATGATGCTGACGGTTCTCGATGAGGACTACATCACCGTCGCCCAGGCGAAGGGACTTCCGAACCGCCGGGTGCTCTGGCGCTACGCGGCACGCAACGCCGTCCTGCCTCAGATCCAGAGCTTCGCACTCTCGCTGGGCTTCATTGTGGGTGGCACGGTCGTGATGGAAATGGTCTTCAGCTATCCCGGCCTCGGCAAGATGCTCCTCGATGCCACCAACGCGAAGGACTACGCACTGATGCAAGGAGTGTTCTTGGTGATCACCCTGTCCGTCCTGATCGCGAACATCCTCGCCGATGTCGCATACGCGTTCCTTGATCCCCGCACACGTCAAACGGAGTCCTGATGACTACACAGATTTCCGACGTCGGACTGACCGACGAGGTCCCAACCCCCGCCTCTGCGGGCAGCAAGCTTGGCTCCGCGTTCGCGATGTTCCGCAATGGCAAGTCCATCGTGGGCCTGGCGATCCTCGGGTTCTTCGTGGTCATCGCCATCTTCGCGCCGCAGATCGCGCCGTACCCCGCCACACAGATCAACGCCCAGGCTCGCCTGCAACCGCCGTCGGCAGAGTTCTGGTTGGGTACCACCCACCTCGGTGAAGACGTGTTCAGCCAACTCATCTGGGGCACCCGCGGGGTCATGGTGGTGGGAATCCTCGCGACCATCATCGCCGTCTCGATCGCGATTACTGTTGGTGTTGTTGCGGGGTACACCACGGGCTGGAAGAGCGAATCGCTCTCGGCGCTCGCGAACGTGTTCCTGGTGATTCCCGGCATCCCGTTGATCATCGTGGTGGCTTCGCTCTTCGAGGACCCGCCGCTCTGGGTGATCGCCACGGTTCTGGGAGTCACGGGGTGGGCGTGGGGAGCTCGCGTGCTGCGCGCGCAGACCATGTCTTTGCGCAACCGGGATTTCGTCCAGGCCGCGAAAGCCAACGGTGAGCCACTGCACCGGATCATTGCCGTGGAGATGCTGCCGAACCTAATGGGACTGATCGCCGCGAGCGTCGTTGGCACTATGACGGCCGCAGTGATCAGTCTGACCACGCTTTCGTTCATCGGCGTTATCCCCGTCAGTAACTACAACTGGGGAACCATCCTCAACTGGGCGTCGTCCCAGGGCGCCTTCCAGCAGAACCAGTGGTGGTGGTACCTGCCACCAGGCCTCTGCATCGCGGCGATCGGAGTCGCTTTGTCACTGCTCAACTTCGGCATCGACGAGTACGTCAACCCGCGGCTCCGCTCGGCAGGCGAACGCGCCCGTGCAATGAAGAAGCGCGGGATGGACGTCAACACGACGGTGACTCAGGTGCGTAGCGTGCCCGTCCCGGAGGAGAGCAAGCGCGAGAACACGCCCAGCTCGGACGAGAAGGGCTGAGCAGGCCCTGGAGCCCGCGGGCGGTTGCCCGGCCACTGCACGCACGCCGGGCAGCCGCCCCCATCAACT
>JAKDIE010000393.1 GCA_030450655.1 Ruaniaceae bacterium | reverse complement strand
TGTGCGCGTACGCCGGGGCGGAGGCGAGCAGATCGCGGGTGCGCACGCGCGTGGCGAGCAGCGACTGGTGCGCTTCCCGGAAGGTCGTATCCGTCACCGCCACGGCGTTCGCGTTGCGCAGCTCACGCGCGAAGCCTTCTGGCCCGACGGCGACCAGCCTGTCCTTCCAGCCCGACGGCGCGGGGTGCTTCCCCGGGCCATCGAACGGGGAGCGCATGGGCTCGTCCCGCTTGTCCCCGGGGTAGTGCGGGAGCTTGTCTCGCGGATCGATGCCGTCCACGCGTGGGCCGTTTGGCTGGTTGACGGTCACGTCCGCGAGGAATCGCAGCGCCTTCGTGCCGCGGTCCGCCGAGCGCCGGAAGTCCAGGAGGTCCGGGCGCGTGTCGATGAAATCGGTGGCGACGTTCCCGGCGACGAACTCCGGGTCCGAGAGCACGTTGCGGATGAAGGGGATGTTGGTGGTGACTCCGCGCACGCGGAACTCGGCCAGCGAGCGCCGGGCGCGCGCCACGGCAGTCTCCCAATCGCGGCCGCGGCAGGTGAGCTTCACGAGCATGGAATCGAAGTGTGGGCTGACCACCGCTCCCGCGTACGCCGTGCCGCCGTCGAGCCGAACTCCCGAACCTCCGGGGGAGCGGTACACGGTGATCTTCCCGGTGTCCGGGCGGAACCCGTTCTGTGGATCCTCGGTGGTGACGCGGCACTGGAGCGCGGCACCGCGGATCCGCAACTCGTCCTGGCGGATGCCGAGTTCGTCCAGTGTGGCCCCTGCGGCGATGAGGATCTGAGACTGCACGAGATCAACATCGGTGATCTCCTCCGTCACCGTGTGCTCCACCTGGATGCGCGGATTCATCTCGATGAACACGTGTTGGCCCGCGCGTTCGCCCACGGTGTCCAGCAGGAACTCGACCGTCCCAGCGTTCTGGTAATTGATCGATTCGGCGAAGGCGATCGCGTCCCGGTAGAGGGCCGCGCGGGTGGCATCGTCGAGGTGGGGAGCGGGGGCGATCTCAACCACCTTCTGGTGGCGCCGCTGGAGGGAGCAATCGCGTTCGAAGAGGTGCACGGTGTGGCCGTGGCCATCCGCGAGGATCTGCACCTCGATGTGGCGTGGGCGCAGCACCGCCTGCTCAATGAACACGGTGGAATCGCCGAACGCGGTGCCCGCCTCGCGCATCGCCGCGCCGAGCGCCTCGGGGAGGGCCTCGCGGGTGTCCACGCGGCGCATGCCGCGCCCGCCGCCGCCCGCCACGGCCTTCACGAACACGGGGAAGCCGATCTGCTCGGCCGCCCCGTAGAGGTACTCGAGATCGTCCGAGGGCTCAGAGGAGCGCAGCACCGGGATGCCTGCGCCGCGCGCGGCCCGCAGCGCCTCTACCTTGTTTCCGGCGAGCGCCAGCACCTCGGGCGGCGGGCCGACGAAGGTGATGCCGGCCGCCGCGCACGCCTCGGGCAACGCGGGGTTCTCCGAGAGGAACCCGTAGCCGGGGTACACCGCGTCCGCACCGGATTCGAGAGCGACGCGCACGATCTCGTCCACGCTCAGATACGCGCGGACGGGGTGGCCTTCCTCACCGATCTGGTACGCCTCATCCGCCTTCTGCAGGTGGATCGAGTTGCGATCCTCGTGCGGGTACACGGCCACCGTCTTGGCGCCGAGCTCCGCGGCGGCACGGAAGGCGCGGATGGCGATTTCGCCGCGGTTGGCGACCAGGATCTTCGTGAACATGTATCCATTCTGTCCCCCACCACTGACACGGCGCAGGGGAACTGGGCCCCGCTGCGCCGTCACGCCGAAAGTCGGTTGGGAGGATGGCGAACTAGCTGCCGGAGGCCTCGAGCCGAGCCAGTTTGCGCTCCACC
>JAKDIE010000392.1 GCA_030450655.1 Ruaniaceae bacterium | reverse complement strand
GCCACTCCTCGACCACTGCAGCGAAGACTCCGGATACTGTCAAAGTGTCATGGCGCACGCCCCGGAGTTCGAGGGTGCTGGACGTACCCGGTTTGGTGGGCGTGATAGCGCGCTCGCCAACGAAGTCGAACTCTATCCCGATGACAGAGTGGTCTATGTCATGGCCACATTCTCTCGGGCACCATACATTGACCTTGATCGCGGCGGTTTGCTGCTCCACCAACGCGAAGGGGAGGACCGTGAGGTGATCTTCGCGGCGGAACACGTTGATGGAGTGTGGATTCTGATCGGTGTGGGTGCGGATGATACTTAGTTCAGCACTCGTGAGTATCAGCTTGCTGGGAGCCCTCGTTGCCGGCCAAGTGGACATAGAAGTAGACATTGAGAGAGATGCGGCGCAGTTAGCAGGAACCCGATACGAGCATCGTGGGGGATCTGCTGGTTCGTCATGGTCTTCGGCTTCGTCCAGTTCTTCGTCGGTCGTGGCCGGGTCCACTGGCGGCGCCTCTTCCGGCGCGCCTGGTGGCGCTGTGGTGCCGGTGGTTTCGTGTGCGCGGGTGGATACGGTGGTGATGGGGACGGCGGAGTTGTCGCAGTGTGTGCGCTCTGATGGCACGGACATGGGTGGCCCACTGTCCGCGATCGTGGAACCTGTCTTTGACAGTGACGGGAACCCTGTCCCGCCAGGCCCGGCGGCCGCGCCGCCGGTCGTCGTGACCGCCACAGACCTGCAGTCCTTACCCATCATGCGCGGCGAAGTCCTCGTCCAGCCGCCCGGCGGGCGGGCGTTGATCCACGCGGAAGTCATCGGCTACTCCACCGCACAACCACACGTCCTGAACGCGGTCGTGCTGGGCACGCCCGTCCAGGTACGCCTCACCCCGGTGCGGTGGGACTGGAACTTCCACGAGGACGACAATGGCCCGTTCACGACCGATCATCCCGGCGGCCCGTACCCGAACATGTCGGTCCACGGCTGGTACACGGCCACCGGCGAAGACAGGTCCGTCACCTCCACCATCACGTGGATGGGCGAATACCGCATCAACGGGTCCGGGCCCTGGCTCCTGGTTGCCGGCAATGGCACCACCACCGTCACATCCGCACCCTTTGAGACCATCGAAGCGCCCGTCCGCCTCGTCAACTCGCCACTCGACGGACACTAGCGGCGCGACGGCAAGCCGCATCGCGTGCCAGACTGCAGGGCACCACTGGCCTGGATGGAAGCGAACCTGGCCCTCGGGGTGAGCAATCCCGCGCCCGATGGCTTTCCGAGGCATCTCGGAGCCCATGTCTGCAAATGGTGACTATAGGGGCGTCTATGGTCACCAGATGCAGCCCGTCCAGCCACGAGGGTCCCGGCGGCAGTCTTCCTGGGGCATCCCTGACCGAGCCCGATGCGTGGGCTCCTGCGCGCGGTCGCTGTGACACATAGCCCGCGGTGCGCAGTCGCCGCTCCGAGTCGGGGTTCGGAAGATTGTGCCGCGTGCCGGTCGTGGCCGGCGCCCCGGGAAGACACCTGGCGCGCTCATACTTGAGCCCCGGTCCCGGCCGCTACCGTCCAGGCCGCAACCACCTGCGACTGCCACGCCGTGAGGGTGCGCCACCACCGCGGGCTACGCGGGTGCGCCCGCGAGGACGGCCCGCAGCAGCGCTGCGGCGCCCGCTTTGCTCAGCGGCGAGTTGTTGCTGCCGCACTTGGGTGACTGCACGCACGCGGGGCAGCCGTCCTCGCAGCCACACTCGTCGATCACGGCGAGCGTGGCCTCGAGCCACGCCCGCGCCTTCTCGAAACCGCGTTCGGCGAAACCTGCACCACCCGGGTAGCCGTCGTACACGAACACGGTGGGGGCGCCGGTGTCCGGGTGATCGGCGATGGA
>JAKDIE010000088.1 GCA_030450655.1 Ruaniaceae bacterium | reverse complement strand
CGACTCCGTGCCAGCCATCGCGCGCCACCTTCGCACGCGCACGAGCGTGGGACTCGGGTACGTGCGTCTTGGCCAGAGTGCGCCCACACTTTCGGGAGGCGAGGCGCAACGCGTCAAGCTCGCCTCGGAACTCCACAAGCGCTCGAATGGTCGCTCCGTGTACGTCCTTGACGAGCCGACGACGGGACTGCACTTCGAGGACATTCGGAAGCTCCTCGAGGTGCTCCAGGGCCTCGTCGATAAGGGCAACACGGTGATCGTGATCGAGCACAATCTCGACGTGATCAAGTCCGCAGATTGGGTGATCGATCTCGGACCTGAGGGCGGATCGGGGGGTGGGCGTGTGGTCGCAGAGGGCACGCCCGAGCAGGTGGCGGCAGCCGCAGGCTCCTACACCGGGCACTTCCTAAAGGGGATACTCGATGGCGGACCCCGCTAGCTATCGCCCCCGTAACATCCCGCTCGATCCGGGTGTGTACCGTTTCCGGGATCCCGAGGGGCGTGTGCTCTACGTGGGTAAGGCGCGCAATCTCCGCGCGCGCCTGGCGAACTACTTTGCCGATCCCGCGCGTCTGAACCCCCGCATCAACCTGATGGTCCACACGGCCAGCCAGGTTGAGTGGACGATCGTCTCCACCGAGGTCGAAGCGCTCACGCTCGAGTACACGTGGATCAAGCAGTTCCAGCCGCGCTTCAATATCGTGTTCCGGGATGACAAGTCCTACCCGTACCTGGCGTTGAGCCTGCTCGAAGAGTTCCCACGCGCCTTCGTGACGCGCGCCGAGCATCAGAGCGGCACCCGGTACTTTGGCCCGTATACCCACGCCTGGGCGATCCGGGAAGTTCTCGATCTCTTGCTGCGCGTGTTCCCGATTCGTTCCTGCTCGAAAGGGGTGTTTCAACGTGCGGCACGCCAGGGGCGGCCGTGCCTGCTGGCGTATATCGACAAGTGTTCGGCCCCGTGCGTGGGCCGGATCACCGCACAGGAGCATCGCGCGCTGGTGGACGAGTTTGCGGACTTCCTCGCTGGCGATTCGTCCCGCTTCATCCGCCAGATCGAGGAGCAGATGCGCGCGGCGGCCTCACGTCAGGACTTCGAACTCGCGGCGAAGCTACGCGACGATGCTGCGGCGCTGCGCCGGGTGGGGGAGCGCAACACTGTGGTTCTACCCCCCGGCACGCAGTGCGACATTTTCGCGCTCGCCACCGACGAATTGCATGCCTCAGTGCAGGTCTTCACAGTTCGCGATGGGAAGATCGTGTCCCAGCGCGGTTGGGTCACAGATCGGGCCGACGACGCGGCGGACGGCGAGTTGGTCTCGCGCCTCCTCACCCAGGCGTATGGACCGCTCGTGGAGGGAGTCGATGAGGCCACCGGCATCCCTCGCGAGGTTCTTGTGCCGGCGGTGGTGGAGCCTTCGATCGCGCAATGGCTCAGCGAGGCACGTGGGGCAAAGGTGTCCGTGCGTGTGCCGCAACGTGGCGAGAAGCGGCGCCTGATGGACACGGCGAAGCTCGGCGCGCAGAAGGCCCTGGCATCGGAGAAGCTACGCCGTGGCAGCGACCTGAATGCCCGTTCGCGCGCGCTCTCGGCGCTCGCCGAGCACCTCGGACTCGAAGATGCCCCACTCCGGATCGAGTCTTACGACATCTCTCACACCCAGGGCACACACCAGGTCGGATCGATGGTGGTGTTCGAGGACGGCATCCCGAAGAAGCGCGATTACCGCCACTTCAACATCAAGGGTCCCGAGGGCGCAGGTGAGCGGGACGATACGGCGGCCCTTGCAGAGGTGCTGCGGCGGCGATTCGCCCGCGCTGGGGAGAAGGCACCGCTGCCGGAGGCCGAAATCGGTGCGCCACGCGAGGAACCAACCTCGTTCGCGTACGAACCGGGGCTCCTCCTCATCGACGGCGGACTCCCGCAGGTGAATGCGGCGGCACGAACACTCTCAGAACTCGGCATCGACGTTCCCGTGGCGGCACTCGCCAAGAGACTCGAGGAACTCTGGCTCCCGGACGAAGAGTTTCCGGTGATCGTCCCGCGTGGATCCGAGGCACTCCACCTCGTGCAGCGGATCCGCGACGAGGCGCATCGGGTGGCCATCTCGCGGCATCGCGCCCGTAGATCTGCCGGAATGACGGCGTCGGTCCTCGACACCATCCCGGGGGTAGGGCCGAGCCGCAGAAAGGCGCTCGAGCAACGATTCCGCACCGTGGCGGCGATACGCGACGCTACAGTGGAGCAGATTGCGGAGGTGCCGGGAATCGGGCCGGCCCTAGCAGAGGTGATCGCCGAGCACGTGAGGTAGCGCTCGTGCGATGCTAGACGCATGAGCGAGCAACCCACGATCCCTGACGACATCCCCGCTCGCGACGAGGATGCCGCGCTGCCTGCCGCGGAACGCCCAGAGTTACTGATCGTCACGGGCATGTCCGGGGCAGGAAAGACGCGCGCGGTCGCCGCGCTGGAGGACCTCGACTGGTACGTGGTCGATAACCTGCCGCCCCAACTGTTGACGATGCTGGCGCGCATGTTGCAAGGCAACGGGGGCATCACCCGCTTAGCCGTGGTGGTGGACGCCCGCACCCGCGAGTTCTTCGACCAGGCGATCTCGGTGGTCGATCAATTGCGCGGGGGAGGGCTCAACTACCGGATCGTATTCCTCGATGCGTCTGATGAGGTGCTCGTGCGGCGCTTCGAGGCTGTGCGGCGTCCCCACCCGTTGCAGGGCGAGGGCCGCATCCTTGACGGCATTTCGCGCGAACGGGCCCTGCTGGCGGAGCTCCGCAACCGAGCGGACGCGGTTATTGACACCTCGGAACTCAGCGTTCACGGGCTGGCGCGGCAGGTCCGCGGGATCGTCGACGACCCAAAGAGCGCCCCGCTGCATATCACCGTCATGTCCTTCGGTTTCAAGTACGGGATTCCGCTCGATGCCGATCACGTGGTGGACGTGCGCTTCCTGGCGAATCCTTACTGGGTGACTGAGCTACGGCACCTGACGGGACACGACTCGGAGGTGCGATCGTACGTGCTCGCCCAGGATGGTGCGCGAGACTTCATCACGCGATATGTGGCGGCGATCAAGCCCATCATGGGTGGGTACGTACACGAGTTGAAGCCGTACGTGACGATCGCCGTCGGGTGCACTGGGGGGAAGCACCGGTCAGTGGCCATCGCCGAGGTCATCGCCCAAGAGTTGCGGGACGTGGCCCCGGTCCGCACGTTGCATCGCGACCTCGGGATGGAGTGATGAAGCCACTCAAGGTTGTCGCATTGGGCGGCGGGCATGGCCTTTCCGCCACCCTCCGCGCATTACGGTACGTCACACCTCACGTGACGGCTGTTGTCACTGTTGCGGACGACGGCGGTTCCTCGGGCCGTTTGCGCGAAGAGCTCGGGTGCCTCCCACCTGGGGATCTGAGAATGGCACTCTCGGCGCTCTGCGATGACACGGAATGGTGACACACGTGGCGTGACCTCATGCAATATCGCTTCCGCACGGACGGGCCGCTTGATAATCACGCGGTCGGCAACCTGCTGATCTCGGCTCTTTGGGAGCAACTCGACGATTCGGTGGCGGGTCTCGACCTCGTGGGACGCCTTCTCGGCGCGCGCGGGCGTGTGTTGCCGATGGCGCTCGAGCCGCTGGAGATCGCTGCGATCATCGAGCGAGACGGCGTGACGCACGAGGTCCACGGTCAATCCCGCGTCGCAGTCACCTTCGGACATGTCGAGCGGATCTGGCTCACGCCGTCGGACCCGCTGGTGTGCCCCGAGGCGATCGCGGCCATCGCGGACGCGGACGTGGTGGTCCTCGGCCCCGGATCCTGGTACACCTCGGTGCTGCCGCATCTCATGCTCCCGAGGCTGCGTGACGCCATCGTGGAATCGCCCGCCAAGGTGGTCGTCACGATGAACCTCGTCACCCAGTCCGCGGAGACTGAGGGAATGAGTCCAAGTGACCATCTTGAAGCGCTCGGTGCGCTCGCTCCGGAACTGCGTGTCGCGACAGTGATTGGTGATCCGCGCGCCATCGAGGACGTAGCCTCGGTCGAGGAGGCGGCTGCCGCGCTCGGGGCCGCGTTACTCCTGCGCCAGGTGCATGGTGCTCCCTCCTCTGTCCACGACCCGCTACGCTTAGCTGCGGCATATAGGGACGCCTTCGAGGGCAGCCTGGGGGACGTTGGGAGGCGAGATGTCACTGACCATTGATGTGAAGGACGAGCTCGCTCGCATTCGGGTAGATAAGCCTTCGATTCGTAGGGCGGAGATTGCCGCAACACTGCGGTTCGCCGGCGGTCTGCACATCATCTCGGGGCACGTGGTGATCGAGGCTGAACTCGATATGGCGATCGCCGCGCGGCGGCTACGCCAAACCATCTCAGAGGTCTTTGGCCACACGAGTGAACTGATCGTGGTGACGTCCGGAGGTCTTCGCAAGGGCAACCGGTACGTGGTGCGCGTGATCAAGAACGGAGACGATCTCGCCCGCCAGGTGGGTCTCATCGATCTGCGCGGACGACCTGTGCGGGGCCTGCCTCCGTTCATCGTCTCGTCATCCCTCCAGGAATCGGCGGCTGCCTGGCGTGGCGCATTTCTGGCCCATGGCTCTCTCACCGAACCCGGACGGTCCGGCTCTCTGGAGGTCACGTGCCCTGGCCCGGAGGCCGCGCTCGCTCTCGTGGGGGCCGCACGGAGACTTGGTGTCTCGGCGAAAGCACGTGAGGTCCGCGGAGTGGATCGAGTGGTCGTCCGAGACGGCGATTCCATCTCGACTCTCTTGGCGCGGATGGGTGCCCACGATGCGCTGCTCCGCTTCGAGGAGCGCAGGCTCCGCCGTGAGGTGAGAGGGACCGCGAATCGCCTGGCGAACTTCGATGATGCGAATTTGCGGCGATCCGCTCGGGCTGCCGTGGTTGCCGGTGCGCGCGTGGAGCGGGCGCTGGAGATTCTCGGTGAGGGAAACGTGCCGGAGCACCTCTTGGAGGCGGGACGCCTACGTGTGGAGAACAAGCAGGCCTCTCTTGAAGAACTGGGTGCGCTGTCCGACCCGCCACTGACGAAGGACGCGGTCGCTGGCCGTATCCGCCGCCTGCTCGCGATGGCGGACAAATTCGCGGCCGATCAAGGAATCGATGACACTGCGGCCGCGCTCACGGAGGAGATGCTCGACGATTGAGGTACGCGCGGCGTCGATAATAGGGACCATTGACCGTCCCAATCGTCGCGCCGTGGGTGATAGATTTGAGCTGTTCCACCAACCCAATAGATAGAGACGATGCGCCCGCAAAGGGGGCGCTCGAAACGGAGGACCAACGTGACAATTCGAGTCGGAATCAACGGCTTCGGCCGCATCGGCCGCAACTTCACCCGCGCACTGCTCTTGTCCGGCAAGGACATCGAGATCGTTGCAGTGAACGACCTCACCGACAACAAGACGCTTGCCCATCTGCTGAAGTACGACTCGATCCTCGGCAGGCTTGCCGAGAACGTGTCCTACGACGAAGGCTCGATCACCGTGGGTGACAAGAAGATCGTTGCGCTCTCTGAGCGCGACCCGGCCAATCTCCCCTGGGGCGAGCTCGGCGTTGACATCGTCGTGGAGTCCACTGGATTCTTCACCGATGCCACGAAGGCC
This sequence comes from Ruaniaceae bacterium, assembly GCA_030450655.1. Lineage (GTDB taxonomy): Bacteria > Actinomycetota > Actinomycetes > Actinomycetales > Actinomycetaceae > KH17. The sequence continues at coordinate 675 of JAKDIE010000088.1, read as the reverse complement.
AAGGCTCACCTCGACGCTGGTGCCAAGAAGGTCATCATCTCCGCCCCGGCGAAGAACGAAGACGCGACCTTCGTGCTCGGCGTGAACGAGGACGGCTACGACCCCGAGAACCACAACATCATCTCGAACGCCTCGTGCACCACGAACTGCCTCGCCCCGCTGGCGAAGGTGCTGAACGATGCCTTCGGGATCGAGCGTGGCCTCATGACCACGATTCACGCGTACACCGCGGATCAGAACCTGCAGGACGGCCCGCACTCGGACCTGCGCCGCTCGCGCGCCGCCGCCCTCAACATCGTTCCCACCAAGACGGGTGCGGCTCAGGCCGTATCGCTCGTTCTTCCGGAACTCAAGGGCAAGTTCGATGGTTACGCACTGCGCGTTCCGGTGCCCACAGGCTCGGCAACGGACCTCACCTTCACAGCGGCGAAGCCCGTGACGGTCGAGTCCGTGAACGCTGCTGTCAAGGCTGCCGCAGAGGGCCCACTCAAGGGCATCCTCGCGTACACCGAGGACCCGATCGTCTCGAAGGACATCGAGACGGACCCGCACTCCTCGATCTTCGATGCCGGCCTCACCAAGGTGATCGGCGATCAGGTGAAGGTTGTGTCCTGGTACGACAACGAGTGGGGCTACTCGAACCGCCTCGTTGACCTCGTTGACCTCGTCGGCGGC
>JAKDIE010000391.1 GCA_030450655.1 Ruaniaceae bacterium | reverse complement strand
GTTGATCGCCGTCGTGCTGGACCATCGAGAGCAGGAGGCGCTTCGCACCCCCCTGCTGCGGCACGCTCAGCCCAAGGAACACCATCTCGGCTTCGTCGTGGCGCGCGGACCAGAGCCCGCCGGTCGCCTCGTAGTCCGCCACCTCAAGGGTTTGGCCGCGTGCATGGCGCCAGCAGCGGCGCATCGCGCTCGAGAGCAGCGGCAGGATGGTCCCGGGCGAGGGGTCGCCGTATCGATGTAGATCCCCGAGCACCATCTGGATGAGTTCTTGCGAGACGGCCCGCCCGTGGCGGTTCGCCGGAACCTCGATGATCTGCCGGTACTCGTGTGTGGTGAGCGGGCCAAGCAGCACGGGCGAGTCCAGGGGGGCGGCGAAGCGGTCGTCGCTCAGGGCGAATCCGAACGAGCTCGCCGCGAGCGCCACCACGCACGTGACGTTCCCGGGGAGCGTTGCCAGGATCTCGAAGATTCGCGCGCGATCGGCGGCGGGCAGCTGTTCCGATTCCTCGAACTGGTCGATCACGAGGAGCGTGGGAATCTCGGGCACGGCGTGGTCGAGAAGCTCGGCAACCGTGAGTGAAACGGGCGTCAGATGGCTGAGCGGCCCACCCTGCGCGCAGCCGCGTCCGATCAGGCCCGCGGCCAGCAGGGAGGACTTCCCCGATCCTGAATCCCCGACGACGACTGTGAGCCCGTCCGCCAGGCACGCTGCGGTAAGTGCGGCATAGGCGCGCTCGCGCCCCACGTAGACCTCGGCTTCGTGCGCCGCGTAGCTTCGCAGACCCACGTACGGCGAGTCCCCCACAGTTCTGCCGGATCTCAGTTGGAGGATGGCGTCCCGCCATTGCCTGCGAGCGTTATCGTCGTCGGCCAGATGCAGTGCCTCGAGGAGCGTGAGGAAGTTCGGCATCAGCGCCGGGGTGGGGAGATGCTTGCCTTCGAACCAGCCCGGCGCCGTTGATGGCGGGACCTTCGCGAGGGAGGCTGCGCGTCGGATCGAGAGATTGGTCGCCGCGCGTGCGCGGGCAAGTTGAGCGACCAGATCATGACGCGTGAGGGGAGCAGGCATGTCGGACTTCGCGTTCAGTGCGGCGCCGGGGGATTCCGTCGCTATTCACCCCATCATGACATTCCGTCTTTCCCGCCGGGCGCACTTGGCGGCCCTCGGGGCGGGCTCTCTGCGTGACCCGGCCCGAACGCCCCGAATTCGTTGCCCTCTCCAGTGCCCACGGGCCCGGATTCCGTACACCTCCGTACAGCCCAGATCGTGAGACGCGCGCGGCCATGCGGGCCGGAAGCGCAAGTTCACACCTACTTACCACCCTGGGAAGTTGGGTGTGAAGTTAAGTGGGAAGCTCACGCCCGCTAGTCTCGTCACCATGGCAGATCGGTTATCCCGTGAGGCATTCTTCGCCAAGACAGCGGGGATGGATGAGGCGGCGCTGCGGAAGGCGCTGTGGACGCTGTACTGGCGTGGCACGGCGCAGATGCGTGAGCGGATCGAGGGCGCCATCGATCCCGCGCAGGCCGATGCAGTCAAGAAGGCCGCCACCGCGCCTCCGAACGCGGAACTCGTGCTGCGCCAGGTCACCTACTTCGCCGAGCTCGCGCGTTCTGGCGCGTACATCGGGCGGGATCGCCGCGTCACACCACAAGAGCGGACGCGGTGGCGCCACGAGTTCAGGCGTCTCGCCACGGACGCGCTCGCCGCCCTGCGTGCCACCGAGCCCGACGACGCCATCCGAGCCATCGAGATCATGATCGGCCTTGCCCTGGCGATGGATGGGACCAACTATTTCCGGTCCGAGGACCCCGTCGAGGCCGCCGGCTTCGTGGTCTCGGACGCGGCGGCGGCGGCGATCGAGCTGATCCAGGAGGCGGATCTGGTGATCTGGTGCGGCTCCAA
>JAKDIE010000390.1 GCA_030450655.1 Ruaniaceae bacterium | reverse complement strand
CGCCGATTGGCGCCTCGAGTGTGTGCCGGGTCCAGGCACCGGTGGGGCTGCCCTCGATGGGGCGGCGGACCTCGACGATCGGCTGGCCCGCGGAGATGGTGTCTCCTTCTGCCCGCGCCCAATAGCCAACGTAGCCGCTCACATCGGTCTTCACATCCCGCGCCGGATCGGCGATGACCGTTGCCGGAGCGGCAATATCATCACGAATCGTGGCGCGCTCCACGAACGTCGTTGGCGCCCCAAAATCCGAGCCGGGATCGATCACGTCGTCCGGTGAATCGTCGGTCGCCGGGAAGAACCCGATCTTGACGAGCGCGGCGGCGATGATCAGCCACACGATCAGCCTCAATGCTGGGAAGACGGCCTTGGTCAGGACATTCATCGGGACCCTCTCTGTTGTCCAGCAGAGCATATAACGAGGGTGCGCAGGAAAGTGGGCGCACCTTGCAGATCTCAGGGTCATCTCGGGGTCGCCTGCGCGCAGAGCCGGCACTCTCCACCGCGGTTACGCCAGGTCACATTGGAGGGGTGCCGATAGATTGGTATCCATGTTCCTTGACGACGCCACCGAGCGTGCACTCGATCAGCGATCGCTTCGGCAAGGAATCGGCGACGCCGAGGGCCTGGGAGCGAAGCTCGCCGCACTGGGTCTCTGGGTGAAGGCGACTCGGCTCTTCCGAGCCAACGCCCGCTACCTGATCGCGCGCGGGAACCTCATGGCCGGCGGGATCGCATACACCGCACTCATCTCAATCACCGCCGCTCTCGTGATCGGCTGGACGATCTTCATGGCCGTCCTCGGAGGCAACGAGCGCCTGCGCAACACGGTTCTCGACTCCATCAACGATTTCCTGCCAAATCTCATCGGATACGGTGAGGGATTTCTGCTGAACCCGGACAGCCTGATCCTCGATTCGCCCGTGAACGTGGTCTCCGTGGTCACCACCGCGCTCCTCCTGTGGTCCGCTCTCGCGTTGATGGCCGCGATTCGGCTCTCCGTGCGGCAAGTATTCGCCATCTCGGCGATCCCGGAGAGCTTCGTCGTCATGAAGCTGCGCGACGCCCTCGGGTTCCTCGGTATGGCGGTCGCGGTGCTCCTCACCTCCGCGCTCTCGATCGCGGTGGTCACGATCGGTGGCATGGTATTCGAGTGGCTCGGGATCGAAGGCGCGGGAGCGCAGCGCGCCATCCACGCCACCACTCTCGGCGTCTCCTTCCTGGTGGATCTCTTGACGTTCGTACTCGTCATTCGTTTCGTGGCGGGTGCCCGCCCGCCACGAAACGACCTCTATCTAGGCGCGGCGATCGGCGCTGTGGCCACAGGGGTCTTGCGATACGCCGGGTCCGCGCTGATCTCGGTCCCTGATAATGCGCTGTTCACGTCGTTCGTCACCCTTGGAACGCTGCTCGTGTGGGTAAACCTCATCGCACGCCTCCTGCTCTACGTGGCCGCATTCATCGCGAACCCGCCTGCACCGGTGAAGCCGAAGGACCCGGCCGAGGTTCACTTCTACGAGCGGCCCAACTATGTGACGCTCTCCGTGCCGGAGACCTTGCAGTGGCAGCATCAGCCCGCCACGGGCTCCATCATCCCCGATCCGTCACTCAACCCGAACGCCCCACCCGAGCCCGAGCCGGAGCCGGAACCAGAGCCCCGCTGGGGCGGCCTCATCGGCGCGGTACAGCGCCGCAGAATGGAACGCATCGAGCGTAAGCTAGAGCGCGCTCGCGAGTCGTACTTCAGGTGAAAGAAATGCACGCAATTATTCCCGCAGGGGGCGCAGGAACCCGCCTCTGGCCGCTCTCGCGGCGCGCGAACCCGAAGTTCCTTCTCGATCTCACCGGTGCGGGGGAGAGCCTCCTCCAGGCCACGGTGCGGCGCCTCGCCCCCGTCTCCACTTCGATC
>JAKDIE010000389.1 GCA_030450655.1 Ruaniaceae bacterium | reverse complement strand
CGCCGAGCCGATCGGCGTGAGCCAGATGTTCAGCAGATCCAACTCGGCCTGCCGCTGCTGCACGGGGATGAACTGGTGCTCGATGTCCTTCTGAAACGCGATGAACACCTGCCCCGTATCGGAGATCTCACCCGAGGGATCGCGCTGGTACGTGTACGGGCGGCGCAGGAACCGCTGCGTCGGATCGTCGGTGCGCGAGCGCCGGATGTGCGCCGCGGCATCGATCACCGGGAAGCCAAGCTCGTTCACCGCAGCGAGATCCGCCGGGCTCTCCTCGCTGCCGCCCGTCAGTGGCGCCCCGTCTGAAAGCCTGCGCCCGACGACGTTCTCCCGCCCCGGGCGGTCCAGCTCATCCCACGTATCCAGGTTCATTCGGATCCGGCGGACCACCATGGAGGTGCCGCCCGCGAGCCAGGCCGGGGCGCCAGCGGCCATGAACACGTACTCCTCTTCCTCCCCCTGGAGGTTCGAGGAGCCGTCGAGTTGGCCGAACTGGTTGCGGAAGGTCGCGCCCTCGGGGACCTGACCGGCGGCGTTCCGGAAGCCGTTCTGGGTCCAGCGGACTGTGGCGAAATCGCGTGCGTCCTTCGCCAGGAAGCGCGCCGCGTGGGCCACCGTGGACGGGTCCTCGCCGCACACCTGCAGCACCAGATCGCCGCCGGACCACTCCTCCTCCAACGCGTCCGTGGCGAACGCCGGGAGGGGCTTCAGCCACGCGGGCCGCTGCGCGCCGAGGCCGGTCTTGGTGAAGGCACCGGGCCCAAATCCCACCGTGCAGGTGAGGCGGGCGGGGTGCGCGGCGAGCTCCGGCTCGGTATCCGTGAGGCCGGGCTGGCCCGCGGTAAGGCGGCCGATCCCGTCCGTCCAGATGCGCATCAGGCGCTCCAGGCGCAGCGCGTCCACGTCCGCAAGGAGATCGAACGCGAGCAGGGTCATGAAGCCTTGCGGCTGCGTCACGATCCCCGCTTGGTGTGTGCCCTGCCAGGGGACGACGGCGTCCGGACCAGTCCCGCTCCCAGGCGTGGGCGCGGGTTCACCGATCGTCCCGATGGGCGTGCTCAGCGCCAACCCGGCGAGGGTTCCGGCGGCGAGAGTGCCGCCGCCGATCAGGAGTTCGCGGCGCGAGACTCCGCGCCGCGGTGTTGCGGTCGATTCGTTCCTGGGGGACGGGGTCACGGCTCTTCCGTGGCCCCCTCGTCGCCCATATACGCCTCGCCGGCGCCGGAATAGGTGCGCGCCGGCGCCTCCCAGGTGAGGGAGGTGCCGTCCTCGAAGTGCAGCGTGATCTCCACGTCCTCGCCCGCCTCAATGGGTGCCGCGAGCATCATCAGCATCACGTGCGCGCCGCCCGGCTCGAGCACGTAGGTGCCGCCGGCGGGGATGAGGAAGCCGTCGGGCATCTCGCTCATCACGGGCGTGGTGCCCTGCGAGAGGATCTCGTGGATCTCGACCCGGTCCGTGAGCGGGCTCGTGGCCGAGACCGCGTGCACATCCCGATCCGTGTCATTCCGGAGGGTCCCGAAGGCGCCGGTCATCATCTCGTCCGTCGCCTTGATCCATGGGTCCTCGATGACGATGCTGGCTGGATCGCCATTGTCGTTCAGAGGGGGTTCGGTTGGCCCACGATCGACGCTGGTTGTGCAGCCGGCCAACAGGGCCGTAGTAAGCAAAATTCCGGCGGCGCGACGCCGCGCACGAGACACCATGACACCTCCACTGTGTTCCCGCCAGTATCTCACCGAGAACCGTCATGCCGCGCCATACCGCACCGCCGCACACCTCCCCAACGCCTCCCCCTTCCCGAGCGCGGCATGCGACATGGAGCGCGAGCGGAAGCTGCGCGGGTTCACACGCACGGGAGCACGCCAGCAGAATCCGCGCCGCCCCCTCTACACTCACGGGATGGA
>JAKDIE010000087.1 GCA_030450655.1 Ruaniaceae bacterium | reverse complement strand
GGTGGAGGTGGCCGGCTCAACGGTCTCGATGGCCACCCTCCACAACCGCGAGGAGGTGGAGCGCAAGGGCGTGCTGATCGGTGACATGGTGGTGCTCCGCAAGGCTGGAGACGTGATTCCCGAGGTGGTGGCCCCCGTGGTGGCGCTGCGAGATGGCAGCGAACGCCCCTTTGTGATGCCCGAGACCTGCCCCTCCTGCGGCACACCGTTGGCTCCCGCGAAGGAAGCCGACGTGGACCTGCGCTGCCCCAACCGTCGCTCCTGCCCCGCGCAAATCGCCGGCCGAGTCGCACACCTCGCCTCGCGCGGGGCCCTCGACATCGAGGCGCTCGGCGGCGAGACCGCCCTCTACCTCACGAACCCCGAGGCTACGCGGCCGGCGATCGGGGCCGAACTCGACCCGCCCGAGCACCCGGCCCTCGAGAACGAAGGCGGGCTCTTCACGCTCACGCCTGAGGATCTCAAGGATGTGCGGATCTGGCGCGAGGTCAAGGTGAAGGGCGTGGGCACGGGCCGGTACACGCATCCGCTGGCCTTCTGGAATAAGGAGACCCGCACACGCACCGGCGAGATCTCGAAGCCCTCTGTGCCCAGCACCACCACGATCAAGATGATCGAGCAGATCGCCGCCGCCAAGAAGCAGCCGCTCTGGCGTTTCCTCGTGGCGCTCTCGATCCGCCACGTTGGCCCCACCGCGGCCCGTTCGCTCGCGGAGAGGTTCGGTTCGCTCGCCGCTATCGAGGCGGCAACGGTGGCGGAGCTTTCCGAGACCGACGGCGTGGGGCCCGTGATCGCTCAATCCGTGGCGGACTGGCTTCGTGTGGGGTGGCACCGCGAGATCATCGCGGCGTGGCGCGCGGCGGGCGTGAGCTTCGCGGACGTGCGCGACGAGGAGCGGCCCCGCACACTCGAAGGCCTGACGATCGTGGTGACTGGCTCACTGCAGAACTACACGCGGGACGGCGCGAAGGAGGCGATCCTCTCCCGGGGTGGAAAAGCGGCGGGTTCCGTCTCCAAGAACAAGAGCGTCGTCGTCGTCGGCGAAAATGCGGGTTCGAAGGAGACGAAGGCGCGGGAACTCGGGATTCCGATCCTCGACGAGGAACAATTCACGGCGTTGCTGGATGGGGGACTGGAGGCTGCGGCGCTCGTCAAAGAACGAAGCTGAAGGGCTCCAGCAGCCTCTCGATGATCTGGCGCGAGCGGGAGCGTTGACGCCACCTCTCGAGCTCGACCTCGTCCGTGTTCGAGAGGTCATTGGCGAACACGTCTTCCATCGCGGCGGCGAAGCCCGTGTCGAAAATCGCGAGGTTGATCTCGAAGTTCCCCGTGAACGAGAGCCGGTCTACGTTGGTGGTGCCAACGGTGCTCCAGTGACCATCCACGGTCATCGTCTTCGAGTGAACCATCGCATCCATGTACCGGTGGATGTGCACGCCCCCGGCAAGAAGCTGATCGTAGCTCCCGCGCGAAACCCAGTCCGCGAGAACGTGGTTGGAGAGTTTGGGAACGAGAATACGCACCTCGACGCCGCGCTCCACGGCCTCAAGTAGGGCGGTCGTCATGTCTTCATCCGGGAGAAAGTATGCCTGTGTGATGAAAATGTTTCTGGTGGCCCGGTCGATCGCGTCGAGATAGAGACCTCGAACGGGAAAGAGGAGGCGGTGAGGAAGGTTGGCGACAGCCGTCACGTTCGCGTCCCATTCGCGTGCACCAGGATCGGGAAGCCGCGGCTGGTGCTTCGGCTTGTAGTAGTTCCAGAAATCGACGAAGGCGTTGGTCAGTTCGGCGAGTGACGGTCCTTCAACCCGCATGTGCGTGTCACGCCACGTATCGGCGTAGCTCTTGCCGATGTTGTAGCCGCCCACATAGCCCGCACTCTCGTCCACCACGAGGATCTTGCGGTGATCGCGGGCCCACGCGCGCGGGGCAAGCAGGAATCTGCCATTGAACAGGCGGAACGGGAGGACACGCAGGGCCGGATCGAACCTCTTGAATGGGGGTGGCACCACCAGGTTCGCGAAGCGATCGTAGATGACGTAGACGTCCACCCCGCGGTGTGCCGCAGCCGTCAGTTCCCGCTTGAACTCCTGGCCGATCAGATCGTCCTTCCAGATGTAGCTCTCGAAGTAGATCGTGGAGCGGGCCGAGCGGATATCGGCAAGCATGTCGTGGTACAGCGTGTCGCCGTCCGTGTAGAGGCGGAGTTCGGAGCCGTGCGCTTCGACATCGATGGGAACGTGGCGCGGGAACTTGCCGGGCAGAGGCTCGCGACGCTTTCGAACGGCGTCCGCCACCGTCACACCGATCGCGGCGGCAAACTGTGTGGCCACGAGGGCACCTGCAGCGATGAGCAGACCTTTTCGAAGTCTCTTCACTCGCTCGCCCATGCGCCAACCCTATCTGAACGCGAGGACACGCCCAGGCCACGCGGTGGACGAGACACATTCCCGCAACGCAGCACACATACACTTACGACCATGTCAACAATCAATCGCGAAGAAGTCGCGCGCGTCGCAGCGCTCGCGCTTATTGACCTCACTGAGGAGGAGTTGGATCGGTTCGCCGTGGAACTCCAGGTCATCGCCCAGGCGGTGATCACCGTCAGTGCGGTTGCCACCGCAGATATCCCTGCAACGTCCCACCCGATTCCCATGGCCAACGTGATGCGCGACGACGTCCCTGGGACGCCACTCAGCGTGGAAGCCGCGCTTTCCGGGGCTCCCGTGGCGCAGAGCGGCCGCTTTGCCGTGCCGCAGATCCTGGGGGACGAAGCATGAGCGATCTGACCAGCAAATCCGCAGTAGAACTCGCGGCGCTCATGCGGGCGGGGGACGCCACGAGCGTGGAAATCACCGCCGCACATCTGGAGCGGATCGCGGCGGTTGACGGCGCATATCACGCCTTCCTGCGGACGAATCCCGAGGAGGCCCTCGAGACCGCCGCGCACGTCGATGCGCGCCGCTCCGCTGGCGAGGAACTCGGCCCACTCGCGGGCGTCCCGATCGCCGTCAAGGACAATGTCGTCACGCTCGGGCTTGAGACGACGGCGGCGTCGCGGATCCTCGAAGGATGGATTCCTCCCTACGATTCGACCGTTTCTCTGCGGTTGCGCGCGGCGGGCCTGCCCATTCTCGGCAAGACCAACATGGACGAGTTTGCGATGGGCTCGTCCACCGAACATTCGGCGTTCGGCCCCACCTTCAACCCGTGGGACGTGGAGCGTATCCCGGGCGGCTCCGGCGGCGGCTCGGCGGCCGCGGTTGCCGCCTTCGAGGCGCCGCTCGCCATCGGATCGGACACGGGCGGCTCGATCCGCCAGCCGGCCTCGGTCACGGGTACGGTGGGCGTCAAGCCCACATACGGCAGCGTCTCGCGCTACGGGATCATCTCGCTTGCGTCCTCCCTCGACCAGGTGGGCCCGGCCGCACGCACGGTGCTCGATGCCGCGCTGCTCCACGAGGTGATCGCGGGATTCGACCCGCGCGATTCGACATCTCTGCCCGACGACGTCCCGGACTTCTCTGGGAGCGCCACGCACCGTGACATCGCGGGCATGAGGATCGCCGTCGTCCGTGAACTCGGAGGAGAGGGTTATCAGGACGGGGTGCGTGCTCGCTTCGAGGAGGCGCTCGACACTCTGCGGGAGTTGGGTGCGCAGATCGTGGAGGTCTCGTGCCCGGCGATGAATCACGCGCTCGCCGCCTATTACCTGATCCATCCCGCCGAGGCGTCCAGCAACCTTGCCCGCTATGACGGTATGAGGTACGGCCTGCGCGTAGAGCCCGCGGAGGGCCCCGTCACCGCCGAGCGCATGATGAGCGCCACCCGCGGTGCGGGATTCGGGGACGAGGTCAAGCGACGGGTCATCCTCGGCACGCACGCCCTTTCGGCCGGCTATTTCGATGCCTATTACGGCAGTGCGCAGAAGGTGCGCACCCTGGTGCAACGCGATTTCGCGGCCGCATTCGAGCAGGCGGACGTCCTGGTCTCACCCACATCACCCACCACCGCGTTCAAGTTCGGCGAACAGCTCGATGATCCGATGGCGATGTACCTGAACGATGTCGCGACCATCCCTGCGAACCTCGCGGGAATCCCTGGCCTGTCGTTACCCAGCGGGCTCGCCGAGGGCCTGCCCGCAGGCTTCCAGATCCTTGCCCCCGCGCGAGAGGACGCCCGCCTGTACCGTGTGGCGGGCGCGTTGGAGGCGGCACTTGTCGAGAAGTGGGGCGGCTCGCTCCTGGAACTGAATGAGGTGGCACGATGACGCAGCTCATGGATTGGGACGAAGCGGTCTCCCAGTTTGACCCGGTGATCGGGATCGAGGTGCACGTGGAACTCAACACGAGGACCAAGATGTTCGACGACGCCCCGGTCTCGTTCGGTGCGGAACCGAACTCCCAGGTGACCCCAGTGTCGCTCGGGCTGCCGGGGGCACTCCCGGTGGTCAACCGCGCCGCAGTGGAGTCCGCCATCAGGATCGGGCTGGCCCTCGGTTGTTCGATCGCGGAGGCCTGCCGCTTCGCGCGAAAGAACTATTTCTACCCGGACATGCCGAAGAACTTCCAGACATCGCAGTACGACGAACCGATCGCGTACGAAGGTGCTCTTGACGTGGAGTTGGATGACGGCACGATATTTCGGGTCGAGATCGAACGTGCGCATATGGAAGAGGACACGGGAAAGAGCACGCACATCGGTGGTGCTGCCGGCCGCATTCACGGGGCGGAATACTCTCTCGTGGACTATAACCGTGCGGGGATCCCGCTCATCGAGATCGTCACCAAGCCGATCACGGGAGTGGGGGAGCGCGCCGGCGAGATCGCGCGCGCGTACGTGCAGACTCTCCGTGACATCTTCCGGGCACTCGACGTGTCCGAGGCCCGGATGGAGCGAGGAAACGTGCGGGCGGATATCAACGTCTCGCTACGCCCGAGCCCTGATGCGCCTCTGGGCACACGCTCCGAGACCAAAAACGTCAACTCGTTCCGGTCGATCGAGCGCGCCACAAGGTACGAGATCCAACGCCATGCCGCGATCCTCGCCGGAGGGGGTCAGATCGTCCAAGAAACCCGCCACTGGCACGAGGACACCGGCGAGACGACCTCAGGACGCCCCAAATCGGACGCAGAGGACTACCGCTACTTCCCCGAGCCGGATCTGATGCCCGTGGTACCAGATCGGGCCTGGGTGGAGGAACTACGCCTCGGGCTTCCCGAGATGCCGGCGCTTCGCCGGCGGCGCCTCCAATCGCAGTGGAGTCTCACCGATCCCGAAATGCGGGATGTGGTGAACGCAGGAGCCGTCGATCTCATCGAGTCCACGATCGCCCAGGGATCCACTCCCGCCTCGGCCCGCAAGTGGTGGATGGGGGAACTCTCCCGGATCTCTCGGTCCGACGGCGTGGCGCTAGAGGACCTCCCGGTGACTCCCGCGCAGGTTGCCGAGCTCGCGGGGTTGGTCAGTTCCGGCGAACTCAACGACACGCTTGCCCGTGACGTGCTCACGGGCGTACTCGCAGGTGACGGGTCCCCTCGGACGGTGATGGAAGCTCGCGGGCTCAAGCTGGTCTCAGACGATGGCGCGCTACTGGCTGCCGTGGACACGGTGATCGCAGCAAGTGCACCGATCGTCGAGAAGATCCTGAGCGGTAAGGTCCAGGCCATTGGTGCCCTCGTGGGTGGGGTCATGAAGGAAACGAGGGGCCAGGCGGATGCCGCGCGCGTGCGCGAGTTGATCGCTGAGCGACTTGGAGTCGTGCTCTAGCTCGTCGATTCACACCTCGAAAGGCCGGTGATGCGATCTCGCATCCCCGGCCTTTCGTGCTCCCATGGCACGTGCGTAGCTCGTTGGTGGCGAGAAAACGGCTAGATTGCAACCAAAAGGAGCCGTGTGGTGCGCGTCACCCGCAACGGATTTGCCCTTCACCGGACCGCCTGCATAAGATCATCTAGCTCGGTCAGGAGGAACAGAAGCGAAAGCGTCTGGGCCCGGATCGAAACTCCTCGCAAGGACACAAACTGAAAAGCAAGTCGATTTGACTGCCAAACAGAGAGTGTGTAAGCTAGAGAAGTTGCCCCAAGGATGGTCGAAGAGATTCGATTGTTACTCGGTGTGTGCTTGTTGTTTGACATCTCAATAGTGTGTTTTGTTTTTTGATGCCATTTAGGTTGCATCAATGATTCTTCGGAATCAAGATGTGATCTGTTTTTTCTTGGTTGCACCGAGTGTCACCCCGTGACATCGGTGCCGCTGGGACAGTTCTTCGGAACAAATCGAACTAACGGCTTCGGCCGCTTAGGTAAGTTTTTTCGGAGAGTTTGATCCTGGCTCAGGACGAACGCTGGCGGCGTGCTTAACACATGC